>JAJZVE010000737.1 GCA_021845835.1 Pseudomonadota bacterium
CTGGCGGGGATTTCCAGGATCTTGTCGTTGGACGGCAATTCGAAGTGAACGCTGGCGAAGGTGCCGGGCCACAGTTTGCGGTCGGGATTGGCGGCCACCAGCTCCACCAGCACGGTCCGGCTTTGCGGGTTGATGGCGTTGGAGGTCGTCAGCACCGTGGCCGGAAAGGCCTTGGCAGGATATTGCGGCATGGTCAGCGTCGCCTTCATGCCGATCGCGATCTGCGAGGAGAAGCTCTGCGGCACGCGCACATAGACGCGCATCTGGTGGAGGTCGGCGACCGCGAACAGTTCCGGGCCGACGCCGCTGCCGACATTGATCAGCGCGCCGATGTCGGTCTTGCGCGCGGTCACCACGCCGTCGAACGGCGCGGTGAGTTTCTTGAAGCTTTCCAGCGCATCCAGCCGATCGACATTGGCCCTGGCGGCTTCCACCTTCGCCTGCAGCGCCACGGAGTCGGCTTTCTTCTCGTCCACCGATTGCTGCGACACGGAGCCGGATTTCAACAGGCCGGTCCAGCGTCGGGCGGTGACCTCGGCGAGCTTCCAGTTGGCGATGGCGGAGGCGAGGTCGTGCCTTGCCTGGTCGAGCTGCTGGTCGAGATCGGGCGTGTCGATCTCGCCGAGCACCTGTCCGGCCTTCACGTTGGCGCCGATATCCGTGTACCACATCTTCAGATAGCCGGGGACGCGGGCATAGATCGGTGCCTCGTACCAGGCGTCGATGTCGCCCGGCAGCACCAGCGGCTGCACCTTGGTTTCCGGTTCCGGCCGGACCACGGCAACCGTCGGGATGGCCTGGGCGTCGGTCCATTCAGCGAGCTTGCGGTCGCTGCTGTCGCGCTGCCAGATGCCGTTCGCCGCCACGGCGGCGGCGACCACCAGCGCGGCGGCGCCGGCGAGCTTCAGCCCGGTGCGCGACCGGCGCGGCTCGGGATCCATAGGTTGCTCCGAAGTGTCTCGCATCTGATCCGTCAGTCCGCTGTCAGGTTTGATGGGCAAGGGCGGGGGCAGGCGCCGACTGCTCCGGCTGCGGCGGTTCGCCGCCATGGCGGTGCACCAGGCTGAAGATGGTCGGCACGAAGAACAAGGTCGAGATGGTGGCGCAGATCAGCCCGCCGATCACGGCGCGGCCCAGCGGGGCGTTCTGGTCGGCGCTGAGCGCCATCGGCCCCATGCCGATGATCATGGCCAGCGCCGTCATCAGCACCGGGCGGAAGCGGGTGAAGCCGGCCTCCAGCGCCGCCGCAACGGCGTCGTGGCCCTGCGCCAGCTGTTCGCGGGCGAAGCTGACGATCAGGATGGAGTTGGCGGTCGCAACCCCCATGCACATGATGGCGCCGGTCAGCGCCGGCACCGAGAGGGTGGTGCCGGTCGCGAACAGCATCCACACGATGCCGGCCAGCGCCGCCGGCAGCGCCGTGATGATGACGAACGGGTCGAGCCAGGACTGGAAGTTGACGACGATCAGCAGGTAGATCAGCACGATCGCGAAGATCAGGCCGAAATAAAGCTGGCTGAACGCGCTGGTCATGGTGTCCACCTGCCCGGCCAGGTCCACCAGGGTGCCGCGCGGCACCTCATGCTTCGTCTGGGCCAGGATCGCGTTCACGTCGGCGGCCACGCCGCCCAGGTCGCGGCCCTGCACCGCAGCGTAGATGTCGATCGCCGGTTGCACGTTGTAGTGCGTCACTACTGCGTCCGACGTCCCCACGCGCACGGTCGCGATGCCGCCGAGCAGCTGCGTCGTGCCCTCGGCGGTGATCGGCAGCGTGTTCAGCGCACCGAGCGTGTCGATGCTGTATTGCGGCATCTGCACCACGATCGGGTAGGAGACGCCGGTGTGCGGATCGAGCCAGAAGGTCGGCGCGGTCTGGATGCTGCCGGCCAGCGTCGCCTGCACGCTGGTGGTCACGTCCTGCTCGGTCAGGCCGGTGAGGCCGGCGAAGGTGCGATCGACATCGACATACAGGGTCGGCTGGTTGAATTCCTGCTGGATGCGGGCGTCGGCGATGCCCGGCACGCGGGCGATGCGCGCCAGCAGCTTGTCGGCGTAAGCCTTGTTCTGCTCGAGCCGGCGGCCGGTGATGCGCACGTCGATCGGCGCCGGCAGGCCGAAATTCAGGATCTGCGTGGTGATGTCGGCCGGCAGGAAGGAGAAGGTGGTGCCCGGAAACTTGGGCGGAAGCACCTCGCGCAGCTTGCGGACGTAGTCGTCGGTCGGCGCGTGGTTCGCATCCAGCGTGATCAGGATGTCGGCGTCCTCGACGCCAATGGTGCCGGAGTTGCCGTAGGCGATGTTGATGCCGCTGATCGGCAGGCCGATGTTGTCGACCATGCTGCTGACCTCGCGCGGCGGGATCACGCGGCGGATGGCGTTCTCCACCTCGTCGCACAGCCGCGCCGTTTCCTCGATGCGGGTGCCGGTCTGGGCGCGGACATGCAGCTTGATCTGGCCGGAGTCGGTCGAGGGGAAGAAATTCTGCCCGAGCCACGGCACCAGCGCGAACGACACCAGCACCACCGCGAGGAATCCGGCGACGAAGCGCCAGGGCCGCGCCAGCGCCATCGCCAGCAGGGCGCGGTAGTTGTTGCGCACCCGCTCGAACCGCCGTTCGAAGCCGTGCTGGAAGCGGCCGAACGGGCCGCGCGGGGCGGCATGCGCATGACCGGCGCCGCCTTCCGGCAGCGCCTGCGCCGCCAGCAGGTAGTTGGCAAGCGTCGGCACCAGCGTGCGCGACAGCACGAAGGAGCCGACCAGCGCGAACACCACCGCCTCGGCCAGCGGCAGGAACAGGTAGCCGGCCACGCCGCCCAGGCTGAACATGGGCACGAACACGATGCAGATGCACAGCAGCGAGACGAAGGCCGGCACCACGATCTGCCGCGCGCCGTCCATGATCGCGGTCTCGATCTTCTTGCCGTGTTCGAGGTGGTAGTTGATGTTCTCGATGGTGACGGTGGCGTCATCGACCAGGATGCCGACCGCGAGCGCGAGGCCGCCCAGCGTCATGACGTTGATCGTCTCGCCGAGCACCGAGAGGATGGTGATCGAGGTCAGCACGGCGAGCGGGATTGATACCGTGATGATCAGCGTCGATCGCCAGCTGCCGAGGAAGACGAGGATCATCAGCCCGGTCAGCGCCGCGGCGATGGCGCCCTCGCGGATCACGCCGGTGACGGCGTCGAGCACGAACACCGACTGGTCGCCCACCGCGTCCAGCCGGAGGCCGGGCGGCAGCGTGTCGCGCACATGCGGCAGCAGCCGCTTGATGCCGTCGATGATGTCGAGTGTGGAGGCCGAGCCGACCTTGAGGATGGTCATCAGCACGGCGCGGCTGCCGTTGACCCGCACGATGTTG
>JAJZVE010000738.1 GCA_021845835.1 Pseudomonadota bacterium
CCCCGCGTTGTTCTGCACCGCGGCAGCGTGCGCGATGCGCCGGCGGTGGCGCGGGCGATCGCGGGCGCGCGGCGGGTGATCAACCTGGCGCATGGCGGCGGCGGCGGCTCCTGGCCCGAGGTGCAGGCAGCGCTGGTCGGCAGCGCCGAGATCGTGGCGCGGGAGTGCCTCGCGCAGAAGGTTGAGCGGCTGATCCATGTCGGGTCGATCGCCGGCCTCTATCTCGGCCCGCAATCCACCCCGGTCACCGGCGCCACGCCACCCGACCCGCGGGCGGAACGTCGCGGCGACTATGCGCGGGCGAAGGCCGAATGCGACCGCATGCTGCTCGGCCTGCACGCCTCCGCCGGGCTGCCGGTGGTGATCCTGCGGCCGGGCGTGGTGGTCGGCGCGGGCAGTTCGCCCTTCCATGGCGGCCTCGGCCTGTTCAACAACGAGCAGCACTGCATCGGCTGGAATGCCGGGCGCAATCCGCTGCCCTTCGTGCTGGTCGAGGACGTGGCGGAGGCGCTGGCGCAGGCGCTCGACGCCCCGGGGATCGAGGGGCGCTGCTACAACCTGGTGGGCGACGTGCGGCTGACGGCGCGCGACTACATCGCCGAGCTGGCCCGCGTGCTGGAACGGCCGCTGCAATTCCACCCGCAGTCCGCCACCTGGCTGTGGGGGGAGGATGTCGGCAAGTGGCTGGTCAAGCGCGCCGGCGGCCGAGCGGTGCCGCTGCCCAGCCGGCGGGATTTCCTCTCGCGCGGGATGGCGGCGACCTTCGACTGCAGCGACGCGCAGCGCGACCTGGGCTGGCATCCGGTTGCCGACCACGCGCGGTTCCTCGCCCGCGCCCTCGCGGTGCATGCCGAGACGGGCGGGGACCATGCCGGCTGACGTTCCGCGCCTGCTGCATGTGTTCTCCACCTTTGCCGTGGGCGGCCCGCAGATGCGCTTCGCCGCCATCGCCAACCGGCTCGGCCGGCGGCTGCGGCATGAGGTGGTGGCGATGGACGGCAACCTTGCCGCGCAGGAACGGCTCGATCCGGCGCTGGACATCGGCTTCCCGGCGATCGGGATGCGCAAGGGCGACACGCTCGGCAATCTCCGGCGCTTCCGCTCGGCGCTCGGCCGGCTGCGGCCCGACCTGCTGGTCACCTACAACTGGGGATCGATCGAGTGGGCGCTGGCGAATGCGCTGGCGTGGCGGCGGCATCTGCATCTGGAGGACGGATTCGGCCCGGAGGAAAGCACCGGCCAGTTGCCCCGCCGGGTGCTGACCCGCCGGCTGGCGCTGCGGCGGGCGCGCGTGGTGCTGCCGTCGCAAACGCTGTTCCGCATCGCCACCGATATCTGGCGGCTGCCGGCGCGCAACCTGCGCTACGTGCCCAACGGCATCGACCTGCGCCGCTTCGCCCCAGGCCGCTCCGATCCGGCGCCCTGGCCGCGCGACCGTCCGGTGATCGGCACCGTCGCGGCGTTGCGGCCGGAGAAGAACCTGACCCGCCTGCTGGACGCGGCGGCGCTGCTGCTGCGGGACCGGCCGGCGCGGCTGGTGCTGGTCGGCGACGGGCCGGAGCGGGGACGGCTCGCGGCGCACGCGGCGGCGCTGGGCATCGCGGAGTGGGTGCATTTCGCCGGCCACCTGGCCGACCCCTCCGCCGCCTATCGCGGCTTCGACCTCTTCGCCCTGTCCTCGGACACCGAGCAGATGCCGCTGTCGGTGCTGGAGGCGATGGGCTGCGCGCTGCCGGTGGCGGCGACCGACGTGGGCGATGTCGCGGCGATGCTGCCGCCGGACAGCCGCCGGTTCGTGGTGGCGAAGGACGCGGCGGCGCTGGCCGGGGCGCTTGGCGTGCTGCTGGATGATCCGGCGCGGCGGCTGGTGGCGGGGGCGGCGAACCGCGCCCGCGCCGAGGCGGAATTCGACCAGGAAACCATGTTCGCCACCTATGCCGGGTTGTTCGGCCTGGATGGCGCGGCAGGTGCGGCATGACCCCGATCCGGCTGCTGACCTTCTCCACCCTGTTTCCCAATGCGCGGCAGCCGAATCACGGCATCTTCGTCGAGAACCGGCTGCGCCACCTGCTGGCGACCGGCGAGGCCACCGCGACCGTGCTGGCGCCGGTGCCGTATTTCCCCAGCGCCGCGCCGGTGTTCGGCCACTGGGCGACCTATGCCGGCGTGCCGCGGCAGGAGCGGCGGCACGGCATCGGCATCGCCCATCCGCGCTATCCGGTGATCCCCCGCGTCGGCGAGGCACTGGCGCCGTTCCTGCTGGCGGCGGCCAGCCGCGCGGCACTGCGCCGGATGGCGGCGGCGGGGCTCGCGTTCGACCTGATCGATGCGCACTACGTCTATCCGGACGGCGTTGCCGCGATCCGGCTGGGGGCGGCGTTCCGCCGGCCGGTGGTGATCACCGCGCGCGGCTCGGACGTGACGCAACTGCCCGACCACGCCATCCCGCGCCGCCTGATCGCGGCGGCGCTGCGGCGGGCCGATGCGCTGATCGCGGTCAGTTCGGCGCTGGGCGAGCGGCTGGTGGAACTCGGCGCCGACCGGGCGAAGGTGACGGTGCTGCGCAACGGCGTCGATGCCGCGCAATTCGCCCCGGTCGATCCCGAAGCGGCGCGCGCCGCGCTCGGCCTCGATGCGACGCCGACGCTGATCTCGGTCGGCGGGCTGGTGGCGCGCAAGGGCCATGACCGCACCATCGCCGCCATGTCGCTGCTGCCGGGCATGCGGCTGCTGATCGCCGGCGAGGGCGAGGAGCGCGGGCGGCTGGAGGCGGAGATCGCGCGGCGGGGTCTCGGGGATCGCGTGCAACTGCTCGGCGCCCGGCCGCATGCCGACCTGCCGCGCTACTACAGCGCAGCGGATGCGATGGTGCTGGCCTCCTCGCGCGAGGGCTGGGCGAACGTGCTGCTGGAATCGATGGCCTGCGGCACGCCGGTGGTGGCGAGTCCCATCCCCGGCAATCCGGAAGTGGTGCGTGCCCGCGCCGCCGGGGTGATCATGCCGGAGAACACGCCGGAGGGCATAGCGGCGGGAGTGCGCGACCTGCTGGCCGATCCGCCCGACCGCGCCGCCACCCGCGCCTATGCCGAGCGATTCGGCTGGGAGGAAACCAGCGCCGGCCAGCTCGCCGTGTTCCGCCGCGTGCTGGAACGGGCGAGCAGGCGCTCATAGACCTCGCGGTAGCGCCCGGCGCTGCTCTGCCAGGTACGTTCCGTCCGCACGAAGTGCCGACCTGCCTCCCGCATCCGTGGATGCTGGTCCTGGGCCACCGCCGCCTCCAGCACGCGGCGGGCAAGGGCCGCGGGATCGTCGGGGGCGAACAGGAATCCGGTTTCGTTGTCGCGCAGCAATTCGCGATGG
>JAJZVE010000739.1 GCA_021845835.1 Pseudomonadota bacterium
GAAACAGGGCGCGTTGTTCTGCGCCACCGCGTTGGTCGCGAAGGCGAGGCCCCAGGTGTCGCCGATGCCGGTCTGCGCCCGCACGGTCACCGAGGTGATCGGCCCGTTGGGCGTGACCACGATCACCGCCTGCGGGTTGGCCGCCGGGGCGCCGCCATCGGCGATGCTCACCGCCCCGCCGCCCGCCGTCACCTGCGCGCCGGTCGGCTGGCTGAACGGCGAGACCGACTGGAAGCTCCAGGCCGCGGTATCGACCGGCGTGTTGCCGTCGGCGGCGGTGACGTCGAACCGTGCGACGAGATTGCCGTTGGCGATGCCGTCGTCCCACAGCAGCAGGCTCTCGCCGGCCGGCAGCGGCGTGTCGAGGAAGCGGTAGGCGATCAGGTCGCTGGCGGTGCCGACCGTGCCGGTGCCGGAAACGGCCAGCCCCGCCGAACTGTCCGGCGCGCCGAGGGCGGCGAGCGTGGCGTTGCGGAACGCGGCGCTGCCGCCGGCCACGCTGATCTCCGGCCCCATCGGCCCGTTGCTGACCGCAAGCTGGGTCGGCGCCGGCGCGGTGGTGCCGGTGACGATGCCGAACCACGGGATGCCGATGCTGCTCCCCGGCGGCGTCACCACGCCGCTCGTCTCGTAGGAACTGCCGGGTGTGATATCGGCGATGCTCGGTCGCGTGCCGGACACGGGTCCGCGCCTCCCCCCTGCCGCCGACCGCCCGCCGGTCGCGCGCGGCGATAACCATGCACGCCAGACGCGGTAACGTCAGCGGGAAATCCGTTATTCCCCCGTCATTTATGCATTGCCCTGCGAGGCAGCGGCCCGCGGCGCCGCGCCTTGGCGCAGGGCGACGCATTTGCGCATCACCGAGGGCAGCGCCTCGTCGGCCAGCGCGGCGATGTCGCGCAGGAACCCCTCCGCCGCGATCACGGGCACCTCGGCGGCGAGCAGGGTGATGCGCAGCTCGAAATGCGTGAACCCGTGCCGCACCTCGCCCGCCGCGCGCCACGCCGCCTTCATCGGCGCGTGGTCGGTCCAGTCCCGCCCGCCCCAGGGTGTCGCGCGCCAGGGCGTGCCGGGCAGTTCCGTCATGCCGCCGAGCAGGCCGCGCGCCGGCCGCCGCCGCAGCAGCACGCGGCCCGATGCGTCCTGCAGCCAGAAATGCACCCCATGCCGCAGCGGGCGCGGCGCCTTCTCCGCCTTGCGCGGCAGCGTCGCGGCGATGCCGGCCCGCGCGCCGGCGCAGTCCGCCCGCCAGGGACACAGGGCACAGGCGGGCGCGGCGGGCGTGCAGACGGTGGCGCCGAGGTCGAACAGCGCCTGCGCGAAGTCCGATGGCCGGGCGCGCGCCGCCGGATCGGCGCCGAGCGCCGTGGCGGCGGCGGCGATCTCGCGCTTGGCGCCCGGCAGGGGGGCTGTGATCGCGCCCAGGCGGGCCACCACGCGCTCCACGTTGCCGTCCACCGGCACCGCCGGCCGGCCGAAGGCGATGGCGGCGATGGCGGCGGCGGTGTAGGGGCCGATGCCGGGCAGCGCGCGCAGTCCCGTCTCGTCGCGCGGGAAGCCGCCGGCGGCGGCGACCGCCTTGGCGCAGGCGTGCAGGTTGCGCGCCCGCGCGTAGTAGCCAAGCCCCGCCCAGGCGGCCATCACCGTCGCCTCGTCCGCCGCCGCCAGCGCCGCCACGGTGGGAAAGCGGATGAGGAACTTCTCATAATAGGGTATGACCGCCGCCACGGTGGTCTGCTGCAGCATGATCTCGCTGAGCCAGACCCGGTAGGGATCGGCCGTCTCCCCCGGCGCGGCGCGCCAGGGCAGGCGGCGGCGATGGCGGTCGTACCAGGCGAGCAAGGCGGCGGCGGAGGGCACGGGCGGGGTATGGCGGGCGCGCAGGACGGCGACAAGGGGCAGGATCAGGGCCAGGGGCAGCGCCAGGACGGGACGGCGCGGCATGTCTATGGCCCGCGCGCGCTCGGCGCGCTGCTGCCGCCGATCACCCGGCCGGCCTTCCGCCGCCGCGCCCCGGCCGCCGCGCAACTGATGGCCGACTGGCCGGCGATCGTCGGCCCGGCGCTCGCCGCCGTCGCGCATCCCCGCCGCCTGTCCGGCGGCACGCTGACGCTGGGCTGCACCGGCCCGCAGGCGCTGGAGCTGCAGCATCTGGCCGGCGCCCTGATCGACCGCATCAACGCCCAGCTCGGCCGCGTGACGGTGGAGCGGCTGCGCTTCGTGCAGGAGGCGCCCGCCGCCGCCCCGGCCGGACCGCCGTCGCGCGCCCGTCTCCCGGCCGCCGCCGCGCCGCAGGTTGCCGGCCTGCCGCCGGGCGATCTGCGCGCGGCGCTGGAGCGGCTGGGGCAGGCCGTCTTGACGGCCGCCCCCCGGGAGTGATGCACCCATTGCGCAACCCCATCCTCCCGCGATCGCGCGGGAAGCGGAACCCGAGAGGCCCCCGATGACCCTGTCCCGTCGGACGCTGCTGCTGACCCCGCTCGCTGCCACCCTGCTCCCGGCCATCGCGCTTGCGGCGGACGATCCGCGCCTCGCGGAACGGGCGATCGGCTCGCCGGACGCGCCGGTGACGGTGCGCGAGTATTTCTCGCTCACCTGCCCGCATTGCGCCCGCTTCGCCGCCGAAACCCTGCCGCAGATCAGGAAGAACCTGATCGACACCGGCAAGCTGCGCTGGATCTACGAGGATTTCCCGCTCGACCAGGTGGCGCTGATGGCGGCGATGGTGGCCCGCGCCCTGCCGCCCGCGCGCTACGAGCCGTTCGTGCTGGCGCTGTTGTCCAGCCAGGACCGCTGGGCCTTCGCGCGCGACGTGAACAACACCGACGAGCTGCGCAAGATGGCGGCGCTGGCGGGGATGTCCGCGCAGACCTTCAACGCCACCATCCAGGACACCAAGCTGCGCGACGCCATCCTGACCGCGCAGGACCAGGCGGTGAAGAAATATCACGTCGACTCGACGCCGACCTTCATCTTCAACGGCAAGGCGCAGAAGGATCGCCGCGAATCGGGCGAAATGTCGTACGACGCCTTCGCCAAGGTGGTCGCGGAGGTGGCTGGCACCCCCGCGGGGTAGCCCAGGAGACGAGGATTTGCCGGTCAGCTTCAGCCGCCTGCGCATCGCCGGGTTCAAGAGCTTCGCCGAACCGCAGGTGGTGGAGATACGGCCCGGGCTGACCGGCATCGTCGGTCCCAACGGCTGCGGCAAGTCCAACGTGGTCGAGGCGCTGCGCTGGGCGATGGGCGAAAGCTCCGCCCGCTCGCTGCGCGGCGGCGAGATGGACGACGTGATCTTCGCCGGCACCGCCGCCCGCCCCAGCCGCAACATCGCCGAGGTGACGCTGGTGGTGGAGGAGGC
>JAJZVE010000740.1 GCA_021845835.1 Pseudomonadota bacterium
CCAGCGCGCGTGTGGTGCCCCACATCATGCGCGCCGGCGTGGTGTCGTCGCGCGGCGCGATCGCCACCTTGTTGCCTTCGACGGTGGCCTCGATCTTTTCCGTCAGCTCGAGCCTGAGTTCGCCGAGCCGACCCGTGGCGCTGAGCGTGCGACCGACGATCGCCACCTGCACGCCGGCGGGAATCTCGACCGGGTATTTGCCTATGCGGGACACGTCCTGCCCCTCCTCAGAACACGCGGCAGAGGACTTCGCCGCCGACATTGGCGGCGCGGGCCTCGGCATCGCTCAGCACGCCTCGCGGCGTGGACAGGATGGAAACGCCGAGGCCGGCATAGACCCGCGGCAGCTCCTTGATCTTGGAATAGACGCGGCGGCCCGGCTTGGAGACCCGGTGGATCTCCTTGATGACCGGCTCGCCTTCGTTGTACTTCAGCTCGATGCGCAGCTGCGACACTCCGGGGCGCAGCGCCTCGGAGCTGAAGCCGCGGATGAAGCCCTCGCGCCGCAGCACGTCCAGCACGTTGGCGCGCAGCTTCGAGCCAGGTGCCACACACATCGTATGCCGCGCACGCTGCGCGTTGCGGATACGGGTCAGCATGTCGCCGAGCGGATCTGACATACTCATGGATCGCGCCCCTTACCAGCTCGCCTTGACCATGCCGGGAATCTGGCCGCCGCTCGCCAGATCCCGCAGCGCTATGCGGCACAGCTTGAACTTGCGATAGTTGCCGCGCGAACGCCCGGTCAGCGCGCAGCGCAGCCGCACGCGCACGGCGGCGCCGTTGCGCGGCAGCTGCGCCAGCTTCATCGTGGCGTTGAAGCGGTCCTCCACCGGCAGCGATCGGTCCATCACGATCGCCTTCAGCGCCGCACGCTTCCCCTTGTCGCGCTGCGACAGGCGCTCGCGCATGCCGTTCCGGTTGACCTGTGACTTCTTGGCCATCCTGTCTTCACCCTCCGGAACCTGCCGGCCAGTGCCGGCGGTTTTCCAAACCTGTCGAACCCAAACCCCGCGCCGTTCAGTTGGCGAACGGGATATCGAACTGCTTCAGCAGCGCCTTCGCCTCGGCATCGCTGCGGGCCGAGGTGACGAACACGATGTCCATGCCGCGGATCGCATCCACCCGGTCATAGACGATCTCCGGGAACACGATCTGTTCCTTGATGCCCATCGCGAAATTGCCGTGTCCGTCGAAGCCCTTGCCGGTGATGCCGCGAAAGTCGCGCACGCGCGGCAGCGCGATCGTCACCAGCCGGTCAAGGAACTCGTACATGCGCGCGCGCCGCAGCGTCACCTTGCAGCCGATCGCCAGGCCTTTCCGGATCTTGAACCCGGCGATCGCCTTCTTGGCCAGCGTCTTGACCGGCTTCTGGCCGCTGATCAGCGCCAGTTCCGCCACCGCCGCATCGAGCTTCTTCTGGTCGCCGGCGGCCTCGCCGACGCCCATATTGAGGACGATCTTCTGCAGCTTCGGCACCTGCATCGGGTTGGTGTAGCCGAATTCCTTCCGCAGCGCCGCGCGCGACACCTCGTTGTAGCGCCGCTGCAGCCGCGGCATCTCGCTCGGCGCGGCCTTGGCCTCCGCCGCCACCGTCACCGGCTGCAGCGACACCGCGCCGCCCTCAGCGCCACCCTTGCCGCCCTTCGAAGCCGCCGCCTTCGAGGCCGCCGCCTTCGCGGACTTGCCGCCCTTCGCGGCCGCGCCGCCTTTCGCGGCAGCCCCGCCCTTCGCGGACGCGCCCTTGCCGCCCTTGTTCGAACCGCTCACTGCCGCCTCCTCAGCCCTCGATCACGTTGCCGGTCGCCTTGGCAACGCGCACCTTGCGCCCGTCCTCCAGCACCCGGAACCCGACGCGCGTCGGCTTGTCGGTCTTGCCGTCGACCAGCATCAGATTGGACAGGTGGATGCTCGCCTCCTGCTCGACGATGCCGCCGGGCTGGCCCATGCCGCGCGGCTTGGTGTGCCGCTTCGCCATGTTGACGCCCTGCACCACCGCGCGATCGGCGCGCGGCAGCACGCGCAGCACCTCGCCGCGTCGGCCCTTCGCCGCGCCGCTGATCACCAGCACCGTGTCGCCCTTGCGAATCCGCGCCGCCATCACAGCACCTCCGGCGCCAGCGAGATGATCTTCATGAACCGCTTGGCGCGCAGCTCGCGCACCACCGGGCCGAAGATGCGCGTGCCGATCGGCTCCTGCTGCTTGTTGATCAGCACTGCGGCGTTGCCGTCGAAACGGATGGCGCTGCCGTCCGGCCGGCGCACCGGGAACGACGTGCGCACGATCACCGCCTGATGCACGTCGCCCTTCTTCACCTTGCCGCGTGGAATGGCGTCCTTCACCGACACCACGATCACGTCGCCGACCGAAGCCGTCTTGCGCTTCGACCCACCCAGCACCTTGATGCATTGCACACGCCGCGCGCCGGAATTGTCGGCCACGTCGAGGTTGCTTTCGACCGAGATCATCGCACCCTCCTCACCCCTGCACCGGCACCGGCACCGACGCCGGCTGCAGCGCCTCGCCGTTGCGCTCCACCACCAGCCAGGTCTTGCGCTTGCTGATCGGCCGGCATTCCTCGATGCGCACCGTGTCGCCGACCTTGCAGACGTTCTGCTCGTCGTGCGCGGCGTACTTCTTCGACTGGCGGATGAACTTCTTGTACAGTGGGTGCATCACGCGGCGATCGACAAGCACCGTCACGGTCTTGTCCATCTTGTCGCTGGTCACCCGTCCCGTCAGGACGCGCCTCGGCATCGCCCTCTCCCCTCAACCCTGCGCGACGGAGCGTAGCTTCTCCGCCATGATCGTCTTCACTCGCGCGATGTCGCGCCGCACCTGTCGCACCCGGCCCACCCCCTCCAGCTGACCGGTCGCTCGCTGGAAGCGCAGGTTGAACTGCTCCTTGCGCAGGTCGAGCAGCATGGTCGTCAACTCGTCCGCCGTCCTGATGCGGATGTCGGAAATCTTCGTGCCCTTGGCCATCTCAGGCATCCCCGATGCGCGTGACCATCTTGGTCCTGATCGGCAGCTTCGCCGCCCCCAGCGTCAGCGCCTCGCGCGCCAGCTCCGGCGCCACGCCGTCGATCTCGAACATGATCCGGCCCGGCTTGACCCGGCAGACCCAGAATTCCGGGCTGCCCTTGCCGGAGCCCATGCGCACCTCGGCCGGTTTGATCGACACCGGCACGTCGGGAAAGATGCGGATCCAGACGCGGCCGGCGCGCTTCATCGCGCGCGTGATGGCGCGCCGCGCCGCCTCGATCTGCCGCGCCGTCACCCGCTCCGGCTCCAGCGCCTTGAGGCCGAAGGTGCCGAAGTTCAGCGCCGTGCCGCCCTTCGAGACGCCGTGG
>JAJZVE010000741.1 GCA_021845835.1 Pseudomonadota bacterium
CGCCCACCAGCGCATCGGGGTCGAGCGAGACCTTCAGCCGCGCGATCGCCTCCTCCGCGGTCGCGCGGATGCGCCGCCAGTTCACCGTGTGCACGCGCCCGAAGTGATGCGCCATGCCGATGTTCTCGGCGACGGTCAGGTTCGGGAACAGCGACAGGTCCTGATAGATGATCTGGATGCCGTGCTCGGTGCTGCGGATCGCCGTCAGATGCGGCTCCCGCCTGCCTTCGATCACGATCTCGCCGCCGGGGTCGGGCGCGGTGACCCCGGCGATGATCTTGATCAGCGTCGACTTGCCGGACCCGTTCTCGCCGATCAGGCAGTGGACCTCGCCCGACGCGATGGCAAGGTCCACCGACGAGAGCGCCTGCACGCCGCCGAACCGCTTGGAGATGCTCCGCAGCTCAAGAAAATTGCCCAAGGCGGCGTGCGTCCGGCTTGCCCTGCGACCCGATCGCCGGTCAGAGACCCTGGGCGATCAGCCCGTCGATCGTCTTCTTGTTGATCGTCAGGATGTCGTTCCAGGCGACGATGCGCTTGTCCTTGTCCACATGCGCCTTGCCGAGGCCGGGCACGTCCATCCCGTCCTCGATCGGCTGGCCCTTCAGCACCCGCGCGGCGACGGCGGTCATCGCATAGCCGGCGTCGATCGGGCTCCAGAGGAAGCCTTCCTTGATGGTGCCGTCCATGATCATCGGCTTGGCCTGCGACGGCACCACGGTGCCGACCACCGCGACCTTGTTCGCCATGTGCTTCTGCCGCACCGCGATGCCGGCGCCGATCGGGCCGTTGGAGCCGAAGCCGAGAATCCCCTTCAGGTTCGGGAACGCCTTCAGCACGTCCAGCGTGGTGCGGACGCTGGTATCCACCTCGTCGGCGCCGGGGTAGCGGCTGGCCGCCAGCTTCATCTTCGGATAGTGCTGCTTCTGGTACGCGATGGCGGCATCCGCCCACTTGTTGTGCAGCGGCGTGGTCAGCGTGCCGACATAGACGACGTATTCGCCTTCCTCGCCCATGAAGCCGGCGAGCGCCTTCATCTGCTCCTCGCCGAACTTCACCGAGTCGATCAGTTCCACGTCCCAGGTGCGCCCCTCCTGGTCCGGGCCTTCCTGGGTGATGACCGGGATTTTCGCGTCCTGCGCGCGCTTCAGCACCGGGGCCAGCACCTTCACGTCCAGCGGCACCAGCCCGATCACGTCCACGCGACGCGCGATCAGGTCTTCCACCAGCCGCACCTGCTGCGCCGGATCGACATGCGCGGGGCCGACCATGGAGGTGTTGAGGCCGAACTGCTTGCCGCCCCGCACCAGCCCCTTGTTGACCAGGTTGAACCACGGAATGCCGGTGATCTTGACCACCGTCACCATGGTCGGCTCGGCCGCCTGGGCGACCAGCGGAGCCCCGGTCGCCGCCACGGCTCCGGCGGCCAACAACTGAAGTGCCTGGCGTCTCTGCAGCATGATGTTTCCTCCGCTGGCCGGAAACGGTTCCGGTTCATGTTGCGCAGAGGATGCCAACCCTGACCGCCCTGTCAATCCGCGCGCGCCGCGGATCCGCGATTCCGGCGGCGAACCCGCAAGGTTGAAAGGGGCGCAGACCATTCTCCCCCGACAGGCCGCCAAATCTGCGCCGCCATCGCCTGCCGGCCCACGATTCCGGGTTGACAGCACGACGCTGGCGAGGGTCATATAACTCCCGCGCAGAGCAGAGCTGCTCGGATTGCGCACCCGACCACCGGAACATCACCTGGCAACGGCGCCACAACCTGTCGTGCGCAGAAAGCACGACTCGCAAGGGTGCGCGCGTGGCCGTTCCGACCTACCGCATCGGCATTCTGTTTTCCCGCACCGGCCCCTATGGCGCGGTCGGGCGGGCGATGCTGCATGGCGCGCTGCTTGCAGTGGCAGAGGTCAACGCGCGCGGCGCCGTTTCGCTGGTGCCCGTCCTCCGTGATCCGGGCGGGGAACTGGCCGCCTACCGCACCGCCGCGGCGGAGTTGCTGCAGAACGGGGTACGGCAGGTGATCGGGTGCTACACGTCGTCGAGCCGCAAGGAGATCATCCCGTCGTTCGAGAAACATGACGGGTTGCTCTGGTATCCATCCCACTACGAGGGATTCGAGAGTTCGGAGAACGTGATCTACACCGGCGCGGTCGCCAACCAGCACCTGCTGCCGCTGGTGGACTTCCTGGTCCGCACGCACGGCAACCGCGCGTTCTGCCTTGGTTCGAATTACATATGGGCCTGGGAAAACAACCGGGTGTTTCGGGAGACGATCGACAGTCGCGGAGGCGCCGTTCTTGCAGAAAGGTACTTCGCCATGGGGGACACCGATTTCGGCCCGGTGATCCGTGCCATCTTCGACAGCCAGGCCTCCTTCGTGTTCAGCACGCTGGTCGGCACGTCCGCCTACGCCTTCTTCCGCGCCTTCCGCGCCGAGGCGATCGCGCGCGGGATCGACCAGCCAGCGACGATTCCCGTCGCCAGCTGCAGCCTGTCGGAGCCCGAACTCGACGCGATCGGACCGGCGGCGGTTGACGGACATCTCAGTTCCAGCGTGTATTTTTCTTCTCTCCCGACGGATGCGAGCCGGCGCTTCGTCGCCGACTACACGGCGCGGTTCCCTGACGGCCCCGCCGCCTGCGCCGATGCCGAGGCCTCCTATATCGCCGTCAGGCTGCTGGCCCTCAGTCTCGCCGAGGCCGGATCGGCCGACGCCGCGTCGGTGCGGCGCGCCGTGCGCAACCAGCGCATCGTGGCGCCGCAGGGCGAGGTCTGGGTCGATCCCGATACCCTGCACACCTGGCTGACGCCGCGCATCGGCCGCTCCAACCGGGATGCGCGGTTCGACCTGCTGCTGGACGCAGGACAGCCGGTGCGCCCCGATCCCTATCTTGTCTGGCACGCCGCGCGCTTCGAGGCGCGCGATGCCTCCCAGCGGCTGCGGGTGGTGCGATGATGCGCCCGCGGCTGCTGCAGAATTTCCGCGGGCTGCGGGCGCTGATCATCGCCCCGCCGTCCGGCGTCGAAACGCTCGCGCCGACGCTGGAACGCCTCGGGCTGACGGTGCGCAGCGTGGCGGCGCAGGATCCGTCGTGGCTGGCCGATCTTTCCTCCGACCGCGACGTGCTGTTCGTCGATGCCGATCTGGTGACCGATCTGGCCGCCTCGCTCGGACCGTCCGGCCAGCCGCCGCCGGCGCCGGTGATCGCGCTGACCAGCAGCGATGCGCCGAGCCGCCTGCGCGCGCTGATGGAACTCGGCGCGACCGGGCTGGTGCGCAAGCCGGTGCATCCGGCGGCGCTGTATCCCGCGCTCTATCTCAGCATCAACCAGTTCCGCGCGCAGCGCGAC
>JAJZVE010000742.1 GCA_021845835.1 Pseudomonadota bacterium
ACTGCGCGGCACCGGAAGCCGCCTCCGGCACCAGCCGGACCAGCCAGGCGAAGCCCCGCGGCAGGCGGTGCGGCGGATGGGGGCGCTTCGGCCGCGCGGCCTGCACGCGGGGCGGAGCCGGCGGCGCGCCCGCCGCGAGGCGTGCAATGAGGCGGAGGATGCGGGCGCCGCGGCGGCGCAGTTGCGACCAGATCAGGATGATAAGCGGCCCGGCCAGCAGCCCGCCGGCACTGCGCGCGGCCACGGCGCGGCAGAGCAGGTCGATGAGGCCGGCGAAGCGCTCGGCCGGGAGGGGGGCGGGGGGCACGAACGGATTAGGAACATGACGGGGCCGACCTGGGCAAGCGGGATTTTCGGGAGGGGGTCCGCCGGAAGGGAAGGGAAGGGTTATCCGCAGATGGCGCAGATGACGCAGAGGCAGAAGATAGGGTTGATCCACAGATTGCACAGATGACACAGATTGTTTGGCGTGGCGCCGCGCACAGCCTGCGTAACCCGCTTGGGGCGTGTGTGGACGGCCTCTGCGCGTCTATCGGTTGCTCGCCAGCGTCTCGAACACGTCGCCCGCGGGGGCCAGCCCCTGGATGTGGGCGCGGTGCCAGAGCGCGTAGAACAGCAGGTGCCAGGCGGCGAACTCCTCCCGCCGGCCGCGCGCGTGGCGGAACAGCGCGACAACGCGCGCCGGATCGGCGACCTCGGCCACGCCCGGCTGCGCGGCCACCAGCTTGCCGAGCCGGTCGCCGACGCCCGCGATCCAGGTGCCGATCGGCACGGTGAAGCCCTGCTTCCTGGCGAACGGCCGCGCCGCCGGGCAGTTGGCGGCGAGCCACTGGCGCAGCAGCCACTTGCCCATGCGGTCGCGCACCTTCAGTGCGTCCGGCAGCCGGAACGACGCCGCCGCGACGCCCGGATCGAGGAACGGCGTGCGCCCCTCCACCGCGTGCGCCATCAGGCAGCGGTCGAGCTTGAGCAGCAGGTCGTGCGGCAGCCAGTCGGCGACATCGGTCGCCTGCGCCGCCGCGAGCCGGGTGCGACCGCCGCTCGCGGCCTCCGCCTCCGCCGCGGCGATGCCGTCGCGCCAGGCGGCGGGGCGGCTGCGCAGCACGTCCAGCCGGTCGAAGGTGCCGCGCGCGCGCATCACCCGCCCGCCGCGCCACCACGGCCGCGCGGCGCTGCGATAGCGGCCGTAGCCGGCGAACATCTCGTCCCCGCCCTCGCCGGACAGCACCACCTTCACGTCCTGGCGGGCGCGGCGGGCGAGGAACCAGGTGGGGATGATGGCGTAGTCGGCGGCCGGGTCGTCCATGCAGGCGACGATCTCCGGCAGGTGCCGCCACACCATCGCCTCCGTCACCTCCAGCGTCTCGTGCCGCGCGCCGAGCGCGCGCGCCACCTCGGCCGCCGCCGCGCGCTCATCCGCCGCGCCGGGGGCGGCGAAGCCGGCGGTGAAGGCCAGCACCGGCGTCGAATTCAGCCGCGCCATCAGCGTCAGCAGCACCGAGCTGTCGATGCCGCCGGACAGGAACATGCCGTACGGCACGTCGCTGCGCTGGTGCAGATCGACGCTTTCGGTCAGCGCGCGGTCGAGGCGGGCGAGCGCCTCGGCTTCGTCGATCTGCTCCGGGCCACCTTCGGGCAGGGCGGGGAGGCGATGGTGTTCCAGCACGCGGCCCTCGCCGCACAGCAGCGTCTCGCCGGGCAGCACGCGGCGGATGCCGGGGAAGATGGTCTCGGCGCCGGTGGTGAACTGCAGTTGCAGCAATTCGTCGCGCGCCGCCGGGCGCACCGCGCGCGGCACGATGCCGGCGGCGAGCAGCGCCTGCGGTTCCGACGCGAACGCGATGCCGGCCGCGGTCTGCGCGATGTAGAGCGGCTTGATGCCGAACGGGTCGCGCGACAGCGTGACGGTGCGCCCGGCGCGTTCGTGGATGGCGAGCGCGTACATGCCGCGCAGCGCCCGCGCATACTGCGTGCCGTCGCGCAGCCACAGATGCAGCGGCACCTCGTTGTCGCTTTGCGTGGTGAAGGGCGCCTGCGGCATGGCGGCGCGCAGCTCGCGGTAATTGTAAATCTCGCCGTTGCCGACCAGCGCCGCCGATCCCGCGAACAGCGGCTGGTCGCCGCCGGCGAGGTCGATGATGGCCAGCCGCGTCTGCACCAGCGCCACCCGGCCGACCGCGGTATGGCCGCTGCCATCCGGGCCGCGATGGGCGAGCGCCCGCTCCAGGGCCGCGAGGGCCGCAGGCTCCGGCGCGGGAGCGTCGGGAGCGGCGATCAGACCGGCAATTCCGCACATGGGGGCGGCATAGCATCGGGCGCGGCGCGTGTCTTGCGGCGGCGCGCCGGCTGACCACTTTCGGAGCATGACCAGACTGGCGTTCCTGCCGGATCGCGGCGTGGTCGCGGTGGCCGGCGACGATCGCGTGACCTTCCTGCAGGGTCTCGTGTCCAACGACGTGGCGGCGGCGGCACCCGGCCGCGCCGTGTGGGCGGCGCTGCTGACGCCGCAGGGCAGGTGGCTCGCGGACTTCTTCATCCTCGCCGACGGCGAGCGGCTGCTGCTGGACTGCGAGCGGGCGCAGGCGCCGATGCTCGTGCAGCGGCTGATGCGCTACCGGCTGCGCGCGCGCGCCGAACTGCACGACCTGTCGGGTGCGCTGCAGGTGCACGCGGCCTGGGGCGGCCGGCCCGATCTGCCGCCGGGCGTGATCGCCGCCGCCGACCCGCGGCTGCCGCAGGCCGGCTGGCGCATCCTGGCCGATCACGTCCTGCCGACCACTGCGGACGCTGCGGCCTGGGACGCGCACCGCATCGCGCTTGGCCTGCCGGACGGCTCGCGCGATCTGGAGGCGGAGAAATCCGTGCTGCTGGAGGCCGGTTTCGACGAGTTGAACGGCATCTCCTGGAGCAAGGGCTGCTACATGGGCCAGGAGCTGACGGCGCGGACCAAATATCGCGGCCTCGTGAAGCGCCGGCTGGTGCCGGTGGCGATCGAGGGCGCGCCGCCGGCGCCCGGCACGCCGATCACGCGCGACGGCGCCGAGGCGGGGGTGCTGCGCTCGGTCGCCGGCGGCATGGCACTGGCGCTGCTGCGGACCGAGATGATGGGCGGCCCGCTGGTCTGCGGCGCCGCCCGCCTCGCGGCGCGCCCGCCGGCCTGGCTGGCCGGTGCGGGCGCCGCGGCGTAGCCGCCGTCAGGTATCCTGCGTGTCGTCGCTCCAGCCGCCGCTGCCGTCGTCGCTCGCCTGATCCCAGCCGCCCTGGTCCACGCCGGGGTCGGCGGAGGCATCCTGCCAGCCGCCGGCGCCGCCCGGGTCGGGCGCCGGCTGCCAGTCCGCCTGGTCGAT
>JAJZVE010000743.1 GCA_021845835.1 Pseudomonadota bacterium
GATGGACCAGCGCCAGCTCGCCGAGCTGTCCGGCCTGTCGCTGCCCACGATCCAGCGCATGGAGGCGAGCGAAGGCGTGATCCGCGGCAATATCGAATCGCTGACCAAGCTCATCAGCGCCCTGAACGCTGCCGGCATCGAACTGATCGACGATGGGGTGGCGAGCCCGGCTGGCGGGCGCGGCGTGCGGCTGCTGCGGCGTCCGGCATGATCCTCGTCCTGCTCGCGATCCTGGTGCTGCTGGCGACCGGCCTCGTCGGGGCGGTGCGCGCGCGCGCGCCGGACGGGCGGCCGATCGTCTATGGCGCCAGCCTTGGCGCCTGCGCCGTCGCCGGCCTCACAGGGCTGGCCGCGATCGGAGCCGCGCCGGCGACGCTGACCCTGCCGCTCGGCCTGCCCTGGGTCGGCGCGCATATGCGTCTCGATGCGCTCGCCGCATTCTTCCTGTTCGTGGTCAATCTCGGCGGCGCCGCAGCGAGCCTCTACGCGATCGGCTACGGCAGGCACGAGGCGGCGCCGGAACGCGTGCTGCCGTTCTACCCGGTGTTCCTCGCCGGCCTCAATCTCGTCGTCGTCGCCGACGACGCCTTTACCTTCCTGTTCGCCTGGGAGCTGATGTCGCTCGCGTCCTGGGCACTGGTGGTCTCGCAGCATCACGCGGCGGAGAACGTGCGCGCCGGCTATGTCTATCTGCTGATGGCGAGCCTCTCCGGGCTGTCGCTGCTGCTGGCGTTCGGCCTGCTTGCCGGGCCGGGTGGCGGCTATGCGTTCGACGCCATGCGTGCGGCGCCGCCCACCAACGCCGTGGCCGGGCTGGTGCTGATGCTGGCGCTGCTTGGCGCCGGGTCCAAGGCCGGCGTGATCCCACTGCACGCCTGGCTGCCGCTCGCCCATCCGGCGGCACCGAGTCATGTCTCGGCGCTGATGAGCGGCGTGATGACGAAGGTCGCGGTGTATGCGTTCGTGCGCATCGTCTTCGATCTGCTCGGCGAGCCGTCGTGGTGGAGCGCCGTGGTCGTGCTGACGGTCGGCGGCGTCACCGCCGTGCTCGGCGTGCTCTACGCGCTGATGGAGCACGACCTGAAGCGGCTGCTCGCCTATCATACCGTCGAGAACATCGGCATCATCTTCATCGGCATCGGCCTGGCGATGGCGTTCCGGTCGAGCGGCTTCGCCGCCGGCGCGGCGCTGGCGCTGACCGCGGCGCTGTTCCATGTGTTCAACCACGCGCTGTTCAAGAGCCTGCTGTTCTTCGGCGCCGGGGCCGTGCTCACCGCCACCGGCGAGCGCGACATGGAGCATCTCGGCGGCCTCATTCATCGCATGCCGAAGACGAGCTTCGCGTTCCTGATCGGCTGTGCCGCGATCTCGGCGCTGCCGCCGCTGAACGGCTTCGTGTCCGAGTGGCTGACCTTCCAGGCGATCCTGCTGCGCCCCGACCTGCCGCAATGGGGCCTGAAGGTGCTGATCCCGACCGACGGCGCGCTGCTCGCACTGGCCGCCGCGCTGGCTGCCGCGTGTTTCGTCAAGGCATTCGGCGTGACCTTCCTGGGCCGGCCACGCTCCGCCGCCGCGGCGGCGGCGCGAGAGGTCGATCGGTTCATGCTGGCGTCGATGTTCGGCTTCGCCGCGCTGTGCCTGCTGGCCGGCGTGCTGCCGGGGGTGCTGGTCGATCTGCTGGCGCCGGTACAACAGGCGCTGCTCGGCGCGCGCATGCCGGCGCAACTGGCGCTGCCGTGGCTGTCGCTGGTCCCGGTGGAGGCGGCGCGCAGTTCCTACAATGCGCTGCTGATCTTCGCCTTCATGGTGGCGGCGACCTGGCTCACTATCCTCGCCGTGCACCGCTTCGCGTCGCATGCGGTGCGCCGTGGTCCGGCCTGGGACTGCGGCTTTCCCGATCCGCGCCCGGCGACGCAATATACCGCGGACAGCTTCGCCCAGCCGATCCGGCGCGTGTTCGGCAGCACCGTGTTCGCGGCGCGCGAGACGGTGATGCTGCCGCCGCCCGGCGATGTGGCACCGGCGCGGATCTCCAAGCGGCGGCGCGATCCGATCTGGGACACGCTGTATGCGCCGGTCTCGGGCGCGGTGCTGCGCGTGGCGGACGTGATGAACCGCCTGCAATTCCTGACGATCCGCCGCTATCTGGCGGCGGTGTTCGTCGCCCTGGTGGCGCTGTTGCTGGCGTTGGCGCTGTGGCGGTGATCGCGGCGCTTCTGGTGCAGGGCGGGCAGATGGCGCTGGTGCTGCTGGCGGCGCCGCTGCTGATCGGCTGGATCCGCAAGGTGAAAGCGCGGCTGCAGCGCCGGCGCGGTCCGCCGCTGCTGCAGCCGTATCGCGACCTGTATCGCCTGCTCGGCAAGGAAGTGGTGATCGCGGAGAACGCCTCCTGGCTGTTCCGCACCGCGCCGTACCTGATCTTCGCGCTCACCTGGATCGGCGCCGCGCTGGTGCCGACTTTCGCGACCGGGCTGCTGTTCTCCTGGACCGGCGACCTGATCGCCATCATCGCGCTGCTCGGTGCCGCGCGCTTCCTGCTGGCGCTGGCGGGGATGGACATCGGCACCAGTTTCGGCGGCATCGGCGCCAGCCGCGAGGTGATGATCGCCTCGCTGGCCGAGCCGGCGATGCTGATGATCGTCATCACGCTGGCGCTGGTGGCCGGCTCGACGCAGTTGTCCACGATCGCCGATTTCATGGCCTCGCCGCAGGTCGGGCTGCGTGTGTCGCTGGCGCTGGGACTGGTCGCGTTCCTGATCGTCGCGCTGGCGGAGAACGGGCGCATCCCGGTGGACAACCCGGCGACGCATCTGGAACTGACGATGGTGCATGAGGCGATGGTGCTGGAGTATTCCGGCCGGCATCTGGCCATGATCGAGCTCGCCGCATCGCTGAAGCTGCTGCTCAGCCTGTCGGCGATCGCCTGCATCTTCTTCCCGGTCGCGCTGGTGCATGATGCGAGCGGCATCGGCGGCGATGCGATCGGGCTGGTGGGCTACGGCGTCAAGCTCGGCATCGGCGGTGTCGTGCTGGCGGTATTCGAAAGCGCGATTGCGAAGATGCGCGTGTTCCGCGTGCCGAGCCTGCTGGGCGCTGCGCTGATGCTGGGCCTGCTGGCGACGCTGCTGCTGTATGTCGCGCGGGGGATGTAGGGTGGCCCGGACGCAGCCACGTCAGCGGTACAACGTTACCCCCGCGAAAGCGGGAGGCCAGGGGGCCCCCCGCCACGCAGGCGGCGCACGCCTGGATGCCCGCCCGCGCGGGCATGACGGGGACAGGCACCCATGAGCAGCTTTTCCTTCGACGTCGCCAACACACTGGCGGGATTCCTGGTGCTGGCGAGCTT
>JAJZVE010000744.1 GCA_021845835.1 Pseudomonadota bacterium
TCGTCGGCGTTGCGCGCGAAGGCGTAGAAGGCGTGGACATGCCGGCGCAGGCGCGGCGCGATCAGCGCCGAGCCGACCGGGAAATTCTCGTCGCCGCGATCCTTGCCGGACCACGCCTCGACCGTCTCGGCCGCCGCACTCATGCCTGTCGCTCCGTATAGGCGCGGTTCTTCCACACCACGCCGCGCCCGCGATGGTGATCGAGCGCGGAGCCGATCGTCGCCGCCGTGTAGAACAGCCCGGCCAGCGGCAGCAGCGGCGCGCGCAGCGGCGACAGGCGGAAGCGCCGCAGCGTCGGCACGAAGGTCGCCGCCATCACGATCCAGGCGGCGAGGCCCAGCCAGTGCCCGGTGAATGTCGCGACCGGCGGCACCACGAACAGCAGCGCGAGCCCCAGCACGGTGCCGGCCAGCAGCAGCGGCGAATAGCGCAACTGCACATAGGCCGAGCGCGCGATCATCCGCCAGATTTCGCCGACATGCGGATAGGGCCGGATGGAGCGGGCAAGGCCGCTGTGGCCGAGCCAGATTTTTCCGCCCGCGCGCTTCACCGCCGTCGCCAGCGTCACGTCGTCGATCAGCGCGCCACGGATCGCTGCGATGCCGCCGATGCGCGCCAGCGTCTCGCGCCGGATCAGCACCGTGCCACCCGCCGCCGCCGCCACGCGGCTTCCCGCCGCGTTCACGCGCGCGAACGGATACAGCATCTGGAAGAAATAGACGAAGGCCGGGATCAGCGCGCGCTCGGCGCGGGTGGTGCAGTTCAGCGCCACCATCTCGCTGACCATGTCGAGGCCGCCGCGGTCGGCCTGCGCCAGCAGCGTCGCGACATGGCGCGGATCATGCGCGATGTCGGCATCGGTCAGCAGCAGCCACGCGGCGTCCCCGGCGGCGGCAACGCCCTGGTGCACGGCCCAGAGCTTGCCGGCCCAGCCCTGCGGGCGCGGCGTGCCCTCGATCACCTGCAACCGCCCGCCCAGCCGCCGCGCGATCTCCGCCGTCCCGTCGGTGCTCCCGTCATCCACCAGCACCACGCGGAAATCGCCCGCGTCATCCTGCGCCAGCAGCGACCCGATGCTGTCGGCGATCACCGCGGCCTCGTCGCGCGCCGGCACCACGGCGGCGACGCGCGGCGCGCGCGCGGGCCGGGCGGGGGCCAGCACCGGGCCGGCCTGCCAGAACCGCCCGTGCGCGAGCGCGAGATAGAGCCACGCCAGCAGCGCCAATGCGGCCAGCCAGCTCATGCCGCGCGCCCCTGCCGCGCGAACCACGCGACCGCGTCGCGCACCGCCCCGCGCGCCGGGCGCGGCGAGAAGCCGAGTTCGCGTTTCGCCTTTTCCGACGAGAAGAACATCTTCTTCGCCGCCATGCGCAAATGGTCGCGCGTCACCAGCGGCTCGATGCCGCCGATGCGCGCCGCCGCCTCGAACCCGATCGCGACCGGCCACAGCACCTCGCGCGGCAGGCGCAGGCGCGGCGGCGGGCGGCCGGTTTCCGCCGCCACCAGCGCCAGCAGGTCGCGCAGGGTCAGGTTCTCGCCGCCCAGGATGTAGCGTTCGCCGATCCGCCCGCGCGAAAGCGCCAGCACATGCCCGGCCGCCACGTCATCGACATGCACCACGCACAGGCCGGTATCGACATAGGCCGGCATCCGCCCGGCGGCGGCGTCGGCGATCATGCGGCCCGTGGGCGTCGGCTTGATGTCGCGCGGGCCGACCGGGGCGGCGGGATTGACGATCACCGCCGGCAGCCCTTCGTCGCGCACCAGGCGCAGCACCGCTTGCTCGGCGCGGTATTTCGACAGCTTGTAGATGCCGACGATGTTTTCCTCGCGCACCGGGGTCGTCTCGTCGGCCGGCGCGTCGGTCCCGGTCAGGCCCAGCGCCGCGACCGAGCTGCAATGCACCACCCGTTCCACCCCCGCCGCCAGCGCCGCGCGCATCAGCGCCTCGGTGCCGGCGACATTGGCGCGCAGCATGGCGTCCGGGTCCGGCACCCAGATGCGGTAGTCGGCCGCGACATGCACCACGTAGCGGCAGCCCGCCACCGCCGGCGCCAGCGTCGCCGGGTCGGACAGGTCGCCCTCCACCAGCGTCACGTCCAGCCCGTCCAGGTTGCGCCGGTCGCTGCCGCGCCGCACCAGGGCGCGCACGGCATGGCCCCCGGCCAGCAGCGCGCGCGCGACGGCCGCGCCGACGAACCCGGTGCCGCCGGTCAACAGGGTCAGATTGCCGCTCATAGGGCCGGCTCTATAGCCCGCGTTGCGCGCGGCGACAAAGAACGGCTCACGAACCGTTCAACGTCGCGCAGGACGGGGCAGCGCGCCAGCCAGGGCACGAAGCCCAGCACGATGCCGATATGGCCGATGCCCGGATACAGCACCGCCTCGGCCCGCGCGCCGGCGGCACGCAGCCGGGCGGCGAGCGCAAGGCTGTTGCGCGGCCAGCACGTGTCGTCGCGCGTGCCGTGCAGCAGCAGCAGCGGCGGCGCGTCGGCGGTCGCGAAATGCGCAGGCTGCGTCTCGCGCGGATCGGACGCGGGGGCGAAGATGGCGCGGATGTCGGCGTCGCGGATCGGCAGGAAGTCGTACGGCCCGGCCAGCCCCGCCGCGCCCGCGATCCCGCGCCGCGCCGCCCCCAGCCAGCGCCGGTCCAGCGCCAGCATGGCGGCGATATAGGCGCCGGCGGAATGGCCCGCGAGCACCACCCGCCCGCCGTCGCCGCCCCATTCGGCCGCGCGCTGTTGCACGCAGGCCACGGCGGCGGCGGCGTCGTGCAGGAAGGCGGGGAAGCGCACCGCGGGGAACAGGCGGTAGTCCGGCACCGCCACCACCATGCCGCGCCGCGCCAGCGTCGCCGCGACGAAGCGGTAATCCTGCCGCCGCCCGGACTGCCACGCGCCGCCATAGAACCACACCACGACCGGCCGGCCGGCGCCGCCGTCCGCCGGCCGGTAGACATCCATCGCCTGCCGCGGATGCGCGCCATAGGGCAGGCCGCGCGCCACGGTCAGCCCGCGCAGCGGGACGGTGGCGTTCAGCAGGTCGACGCGGTCGGGCAGTTTCGGCATCGGTTCGACACAGTTTGGCATTGCGCCAACGCGCCGACAGGGGCGCGGGCTTCCGGGGCGGCGGGACTGTGCTTTATCGTGACGGCGTGCAGAGCGAATCCGCCCCCCGCGATGCCTGACCTCGCGCTCGGCCTGGAGGCGGGGATCGCCGCCGGGCTTGGCGCGCTGGGCGGCGTGGCCCTGCGCTGGCCGCGCGTCGCCGCGCCGGGCACGCTGGCGGCCTGTTTCATGGGCGCGGTGGGAACCGTCGCCTATCTCGCCTCCGGCGCGCCGAGA
>JAJZVE010000745.1 GCA_021845835.1 Pseudomonadota bacterium
CCCGCGCTGTCCCCCCCCCCCCCCCCCCCGCCACCACACATCAGACGGAGCGCCATTTATGACGATCCCCATTCCAGACCCTGGCGTCCATTCAGAGGTTGGCAAACTGCGTGAAGTTATTGTCCACCGGCCCGACCTCAGCCTCGGCCGCCTCACCCCGGCGAATTGCCACGACCTGCTCTTCGACGACGTGATCTGGGTGAAGAAGGCCCGCCAGGAGCATGACGCCTTCGTCGACGTGATGCGCGAGCGCGGTGTCTCCGTCATGGAGTTCGGCGAGGCGCTGGCGGACACTCTGGGCGATGCAGATGCACGATGCTGGCTGTTGGATAAGCGCCTCGGCACGGCGACCGGTGCCACCGGCGTCGATGCCGAACTGCGGGCATGGCTCAACGAAATGCCCCAAGCCGAGCTCGCGAAATACATGATCGGCGGCATTGCCCGCGCGGAACTGCCCTTTGCGCCACATGGACTCTATTCCCTCACCCGCGCACCGAATGAATTCGTGTTGCCGCCCCTGCCCAACCAGCTCTTCACTCGCGATACGTCCTGCTGGGTAGGCAACGGCGTGTTCATCAACCCGATGCACTGGCCGGCGCGACAGCTGGAAGCCGTGAACGCCGCCGCGATCTACACGTTCCACCCGCGCTTCTGGAGCGCGAAGTTCCACAAATATTTCAATGCCGCGGAGGAACATGCGGGATCGGTCAGCCTGGAGGGGGGCGATGTCATGCCGCTTGGTCAAGGGATCGTGCTAATCGGTATGGGTGAGCGCTCCACGCCGCAGGCCGTCTCGCAATACGCACACCGCCTGTTCGAACAGGGCGCCGCCACGCATGTGATCGCCGCGCTGATGCCGAGCGATCGCTCGTTCATGCATCTCGACACGGTATTCTCCTTCTGCGACCGCGATCTCGTCACCATCTATCCCGACGTTGTGCATCGGCTGCGCTCCTTCTCTCTGTATCCCGGAAAAGGATCCGACCAATTGCGGATCGTCGATGAGCCGAAAAGCTTCCTTGATACGGTATCGGCCGCGATCGACAGCACTCTTCGCGTTATCGAAACCGGTGGCGATACGTACGAGGCCGAACGCGAGCAATGGGACGACGGCAACAACGTCTTCGCGCTCGAACCTGGCGTCGTTATCGCCTATGACCGCAACGTCTATACCAACACACTGCTGCGCAAGGCCGGCATCGAGGTCATTACCATCGAGGGTGCGGAACTCGGCCGCGGGCGTGGTGGTGCGCATTGCATGACCTGTCCCGTTCGCCGTGATCCGATCTGAAGGAGAGACAATCCATGACACATCTTCGCGGCCGCAGCATCCTCTCGCTCGAGACCTTTTCCCGCAGCGAAATCCTCGATCTTCTGAAACTTGGAGCCGAATTGAAAGCCGCCAAGCGCGGCGGTTTCGAGGTGGCGCGCCTGACCGGCAAGACCATCGCCCTCATCTTCGAGAAGGATTCTACCCGCACACGCAGTGGGTTTGAGGTGGCGGCCTATGACCAGGGCGCGCATGTCACTTATATGGGGCCAAGCGGCAGCCATATCGGCCACAAGGAAAGCGTGAAGGACACCGCCCGAGTGCTGGGGCGCATGTTCGATGCGATCGAGTTTCGCGGCTTCGCGCAGAAGGATGCGGAGACCTTGGCGCAATATTCAGGCGTGCCGGTCTATAACGGCCTCACGGATAATGCGCACCCGACGCAGGTGCTGGCCGACTTCATGACCATGCCGGAATTCTGTAACAAGCCCCTGCCGGAAATCCAATTTGCCTTCCTCGGCGATGGCGGCAACAACATGGCGCTATCGCTCGCCATGGGCGCTGCCAAGCTCGGCATGAAGATGCGTATCGGCGCGCCGGACGCATTCTGGCCTGCACCGGACGTCATCACCCGGATCGACGAAGTGGCCGCCGGTAGCGGTGCGCAGATCAGCTTCGAGGTGGACCCGCAGAAGGCGGTCGCCGGTGCGGATTTCCTCTATACCGATGTCTGGCTCTCGATGGGGGAAGACGAGCATCTATGGGCTGACAGGATCAGGGCGCTCATGCCCTATCAGATCAACATGGGGCTAATGGAGGCCACTGGCAATCCGGCCACGAAATTCATGCACTGTCTGCCGGCCTTCCACAACACGGAAACGAGCGTTGGCCATGACATTGAAAAGCGCTTCGGCATCCCTTCTATGGAGGTGACCGATGAGGTGTTCGAATCCGAGCGCTCCATCGTTTTTGACCAGGCGGAAAACCGGATGCATTCGATCAAGGCAATCCTCGTCGCGACGCTCGGCTGATGCATATTGTCGCAGCACTCGGAGGTAACGCGCTGCTACGCCGGGGCGAAGCGCCGACACCCGCCGCGCAGCAGGCGAATATCGCGCACGCCGCCGCTGCGCTGGCGAAACTCGTTACCGCCGGGCATCGGCTCACCCTCACCCATGGCAATGGTCCGCAGGTCGGTCTGCTGGCATTGCAAGCCGAGGCCGGCCCGAAAGACGCCGCCCAGCCGCTCGACAGTCTGGACGCCGAAAGTGAAGGCTGGATCGGCTATCTCCTGGAGCAGGAACTGGCCAACGCCCTGCCACCTGGCACCGAAATCGCCACGCTACTCACGCGCATAGAGGTTGATGCCAACGATCCGGCATTCGCCGTGCCCAGCAAACCGATCGGCGCGGTCTTTGACGAGACCACGGCACGCGAATTGACGGTGACGCGCGGATGGGCAGTCGCACCCGATGGCACGGCCTGGCGCCGCGTCGTTCCCTCCCCGGCGCCGGCCGCGATCCTCAACGTCGCTAGCATCGAGCAACTCACGCGGGCGGGTACGCTTGTAATCTGCGCTGGCGGCGGTGGCATTCCCGTGATACGGGATGAGGCCGGCAAGTGGCATGGCGCCGAAGCGGTCATCGACAAGGATGCCGCTGGCGCATTGCTGGCCGAGCAGATCCGGGCCGATTTCTTCCTCATGCTGACCGATGTTGATGCGGTTTATCTCGATTACGGCACCGAGCGGCAAGCCGCGCTTCGCAAGACATCGCCTCGGGTGCTACAAGAGATGGATTTCGCCGCAGGCAGCATGGGGCCGAAGGTCGAGGCGGCCTGCCGCTTTGCGCAGAACACCGGCAATCCGGCCGCCATCGGCCGGATGGAGGACGCGTGGGCCATCATCGACGGTCAGGTCGGAACACTCGTGCGGATCGACGATCCGCACAACTGATAGCGCCGCCATGCTTGCTGCCTGAAATGGAAACCCGGCCGATAGTCTCCGGCCGGGTTCCGGTTGCCGGGATTACGCCAGCTCAGCCGATACTGATCGTGCCGGTGCCGATAAGAA
>JAJZVE010000746.1 GCA_021845835.1 Pseudomonadota bacterium
CGGCGACCAGCTGCGACGGCCCCATCCTTACGCGGCATTCCGTCACGCCGCCCAGATAGACGACATCGTCGATTGCCGCGTCATAGCGGTTGTCGGTCTCGCCGGGCGCGACGCCGAGCCGCAGGCTCTCGGGCCGCAGCAGCAGGCAGAGGCTGCCATCGCCCGGCCCGGACGGCAGCGGCGGCAGCAGGACCGAAAATCCGCCGGGCAGTGCGGCACGCCAGCGCCCGGCCACGGTTTCGACCGCCGCCAGCGTCAGCTCGGTCGCCGGGCCGACGAACGTGGCCACGAAGCGGCTGGCGGGGTGCTGATAGATATCGGCGGCCCGGCCGACCTGCTCGATGCGTCCGGCGCGCATCACCGCGATCCGGTCGGACAGCGCGAACGCCTCATCGATGTCGTGCGTCACCAGCAGCGTGGTGATGCCGATGCGCCGCTGCAGCTCCCGGATCTCGCCGCGCAGGTTGTCGCGCAGCCGCGCATCGAGGTTGCTCAGCGGCTCGTCGAGCAGCAGCAGCGAGGGTTGCACGACCAGCGCCCGTGCCAGCGCCACACGCTGCTGCTGCCCGCCGGACAGTTGCGCGGGATAGCGTCTCGCCAGTCCCTCCAGGCGCACCAGCGCCAGCGCCTCCTGCACGCGCCTGCGCAGTTCCGTCCCGCCGACGCGCCGGCTGCGCAATCCGAAGGCGACGTTGTCGAACGCCGTGAGGTGCGGGAACAGCGCGTAGCTCTGGAACACCATCGCCATGTTCCGACGGTGCATCGGCACGCCGGTGACGTCGTGCCCGTCGAGCAGGATGCGCCCGCGGTCGGCACCGTAGATGCCGGCAATGGTGCGCAGCGCCGTCGTCTTGCCGCAGCCGGAGGGCCCGAGCAGCGTGAAGAACTCGCCCCCGGTCAGCGCAAGATCGAGCGCCTCGACGGCGCGGACCGGCCCGAAGCTCTTCGACACGCCCTCAAGCCGCAGCGCCATGCGAAGCGTCCTTGCGACGGGGAAGCCGGCCATCTCCGGCCGGCGCGCGGCTAGTGCGCGATCAGCTCCCGCTGGAAGCGGTCCATCCATTCCTGGCGATGTTGCAGCACGGTGAAGTAGTCGATCTCGACCATGTGCGAGAGCTTGGCGGCGTCCGGCAGGTGCGACGCGGCCGCCGGCGACAGTTTCACGGTACGGTTGGTCACGGTCTGGCCGTAGGTCTCCGCGCGGTAGGACAGCACCTCCGCGCTGAGCCACCAGTTCACGAAGGCACGGGCGCCGGCCGGGTTGGGGGCGCCCTTCATGATGCCCATCGCGGTCGGGCTGAGATAGACCGGCTCCGGCAGCGCGTAGGCGACCGGCAGGCCGCGCCGCACCATATCGAGCGCACCGGCGATGCCGTGGAACGCGATCGCCGCAGTGCCGTCCTGCAGGAACTGCGACATCTTGGCGAAGGTGTTGCTCCAGTCCACCACGCCGGGGGCGATCTTCTTCAGCGCCGCGAAGCCCGGTTCGATGTCGCGCTCGCTGCCGCCATGCAGCCGCGCCAGGATGATCAGGACATACAGCCCGTACGCCGACGATCCCGGCGGCAGCAGCAGCTGGCCCTGGAACTCCGGACGCTCCAGATCGGCCCACTGCGTCGGCGGTGCCCAGCCTTTCTGCGCGAACACGTCCTTGTTGTAGATCAGCGCGAACACGTCGCCGTACGGCTCCACCCCGAGCACGGCCTTGCCCTGCCGGTCCCGGATGAGCGCGGGCGGGTAGAGCTCGTCGAGATGGGGAACGGACGCCGTTTCGAGCGGTTGGTAGAGGTCCTGGTCGATGCCGGTCAGCCACGGCAGGAGATCGGACTGTACCACGTCCACCTGCGGATGCGCCTTCTGGGCGATGGCGGTTGCCATGATCTCGGTGCCGGTGGCCTTCGGGACCAGGACGACGTCGTAGCCCGTCGCGGCCCGGAACTTCTTCGCCCAGCCGTCGCGCTCCAGCATCGCCTGGATGGTGCCGCCCCAGGTCAGCAGATACACGGTCTTGTCGTCCGCCCGTGCCGGCCGCCGCCACAGGGCGGTGCCCGCCGCCGTCGCCGCCGCCAGTGCGGCGCGCCGTGTCAGGGGGGTCCTGCGGGAGAGGTCAATCGGCTGCCGCATCATCGCCTCCTCGTGTCCGTCCGCGTCGCCAGGAACCAGTCGAAACTGTCTCACGAGCCGTCCGGTGCCGCAAGGCGCAACCGTCGCGCCCGCCGATTGCACCTTCCGTCCGATCGGGTTGCACCTGCCGCCCCGTGCGGTGCAACCCGGGTGGCGGCTCGGCGAATCCGCGCTGCACGTCACCACGCCGGCTGCCGCGCGGCGGTGGCATGCGCACGCGGGCGAGTCTATCATTTCGTGACGCCGTCCGGCGTCTCGCCATCGTCGAGGCTGGCCATGCATGAGATGGCGCTGTGCCACAGCATCATCCGGATCGTTGTCGAGGAGGCACAGCGGCAGGGGGCCGCGCGCGTCACCGCCATCCGGGTGGAAATCGGCGCGTTGAGCCATGCCGAGCCGGAGGCGCTCGAATTCTGCTTCCCCGCCGCCTGCCGCCATACCATTGCCGAGGGCGCGCGCCTCGTGCTGCTGCGGACCACGGGCGCCGCCTGGTGTCTGACCTGCGTCAAGACGGTGCCGCTCGCCGCACGCTACGATCCCTGTCCGGACTGCGGCGGCCATCAACTGCGGGTGACGGCGGGGCAGGACATGCGGGTCAAGGACATGGAGGTCGTCTGATGTGCGCGATTTGTGGCTGTTCCGGTGCGGGCGACGGCACGGCCGGCGGGGTTCGCAGCGGCCACGCACACCACCACGACCACGACCATCAGCATGCGGGCGACCACGCCCATGAACGCGATCATGCGGCGGGCACGGTGGCCCTGGCGGCGGGCGCCGGCGTGCCGGAGGGGCGGCTGCTCGCGGTCGAGCGCGACATTCTGGCCGCCAATGACGCCTACGCCGCCGCCAATCGCGCCCGCCTCGCCGGCGCCGGCGTCTTCGCGCTCAATCTGCTGTCCAGCCCCGGCTCCGGCAAGACGGCGCTGCTGGTGCGCACCGTCACCGACCTCAAGGCGCGCCAGCCGATCGCGGTGATCGAGGGCGACCAGCAGACCGAGAACGACGCCGAGCGCATCCGCGCCACCGGCGTCCCCGCGATCCAGATCAACACCGGCCGGGCCTGCCACCTGGATGCGCACATGGTCGGCCACGCGCTCGATGCGCTGCCGCTCGCAGCGGGCGGGCTGCTGTTCATCGAGAATGTCGGCAACCTGGTCTGCCCCGCCGCCTTCGACCTCGGGGAGGCGCACAGGATCGTCGTGCTCTCGGTCACCGAG
>JAJZVE010000747.1 GCA_021845835.1 Pseudomonadota bacterium
CAGACCCGCGCCGAGTTCCCGTGCCTTGGCCGCGATCAGTTCGGCAGGCGGCCCTGACAGGTCAAGCTTCAGGACCGAGGCTTTCACGCCGTGCCAGCCGAGATAGGACACCACGCGCCGGGCGGCGGCTTCGTCCTCGTGATGTCCGGCCAGCAAGACCACCGCCTCCCCCACGCGGGCGATGACCGGCAGCGCGGCATTGAGCGCCCGTGCCGCCTCGGCGCTGTAGTTCCAGGCAATCGCAACGGGCGCCCTGAAGATCGTGCCTGAGGCGGCCGGCGGCACACCGAGAACCGGTCGCCCGCAGTCGAACAATGCCGCCTCAAGCATACCGAAACGACGTGAGTCGGCGCGCTTTCCGATGGGCATCACCACGAGATCGGCCACCACGGCGTAGTCACGGATCACATCGGCTAGCCTGCCGTTGGCGATGACCAGCTCGGCCGTCGCGGCTTCCTGACCCGCGGGGCTGGACGCGATCTGCATTCCCGACCGCGCCAGCCACTCGGAAAACCGCCGCTCTGCCGCCTTGCGCTGCGCCTCCGCCCGATCATGGAACGATTGCGCGAAGGAGTCCGGCAATGCCGCGCTGGCCTCCCAGCCGGGAACCGGCTCCAGCACCTCGGTGATATCCGACTCACAGAACAGGGCCATCACATGCGCCCGCATGGGCAGCGCAATGTCCGCCGCTGCGGCCAACGTGGTTGCATCCTCGTCTTTGCCGTACAGCGGAACCAGGATGGATCGGATCAGCATGCCACTCTCCCATGTCCACCTGCGCATGAAGCAAGCAGACAGGGTCGCCATCGCCCTTGATCTGTCGCAACACGGGCCACGCCACGAAGCCCGGTGCGGCACGGGGCGGCGGGGCTGCCGCGGCGGTTCCGGTGTCGTGCGCGGTCCGCTGCCGGCTGCCGTCCCGGCTCATGGCGGCCCGGCGCATCGCCCGGCACCGGAAAACCTTCGGCGGCGCCCATCGGGGCGGCTGACCAGGCCACGCCGTTTTGACCATCATCACTTCGCCGATGTTCTGCCGCGGGCTGCCCCGCCGGTGATGGGCCATCCCGACCCAGGCGAGGAACGCGACGAACCTCGCATGCACCCGCGACCGTACCGCGCACGGGGCCGATCGCAAGCGGCCACGTCATCTCATCGCGCCTTCACGGCCGGGAGCGTACGGTCGCCAGGGAGCGGATGTTCGTACGACAGGTCGGGCTCGCCGCACCGCGCCAGGATGGCGCCCCGCGCGCGATCGCGCAGGCGCACGGCCGCCGCGAAATCCTGGCCCTCCGGCATGATGGACCGGCCGATCCACACCGAGATCGCGCCCCGGCGCGGAAACCACTGGCCGCCGCGCAACACGGAGCGCGTGCCGCGGATCGCGACCGGGACGACCGGCACGCCGGCTTCCGCGGCGATCAGGAAAGCGCCGAGATGGAAGCCGAGCAGTCCCGGCATCCGCGTCAGCGTGCCTTCGGGAAACCAGACCAGGGGCTGCGCGGCCCGCAGCACGGGCAGCGCCGTCGCGGCATCGCTGATGCCGCCGGCCATGTCCGTGCGGCGCAGGAACACCGTGCCAAGCCGGCGCAGGAACGGCCCGGCGATCCACTGACCCGCCAGTTCCTGCTTTGCCGTGAAGGCCAGCGCGCCGGGACTGAGCGCGGCCAGCACGGCGCCGTCCAGGTAGCTCGCATGGTTGACCGCCAGAATGGCGCCCCCTGCCGGCACGGGCGCCTCGGCCTCCACCGCCAGCGTCAGGCGCGTCAGCCACAGGAACACCCGCATGGCGCGATGCACCACCCCATACCGCCACCGCCGCCGCGGCAGCGCGAGCACCAGGGGCCACGCGACGACGGCGACGCCGAGCAGCGCGCCCCACCACCAGCCCGCATAGGCGACCTCGCGGAGCCGTGTCATCCCCCGCCGCAGCCGCGGGCCGATCCCCGCCAGCCACAGCCGGGCGACCTGCCACCTGACGTTGCGCCGCTGCTGCCCGAGGCCGCGGCGTTCGTAGAGCGCCCGCGTCGCCGCGCGGCGCAGCTTGCCGCTGGAGGTCTTCGGGATCGCATGCGGCGGCGCCAGCACCACCTCCTCCGGCGGCATGTCGGGCAGGATCGCGCGCGACGCCTCGATGATCCGGCGGCGCAGGTCCGCCCGCGCCGCCGGGTCGCGCAGGCGCGTCTCGGCGACCACCACCAGCCGTTCGGTGCCGCTGGCGGGATCGGGGCTGGCGATCGCCGCGACGCAGCCGCGGCGCACCCCCTCCACCGCGCCGACCCGTTCCTCCAGCTCCTGCGGATGGATGTGGCGGCCGGCGCGGATGATGATGTCCTTGATCCGCCCGGTGATGTACACGTCGCCGCCGGCGATGTAGGCGCGGTCGCCGCTCTCCAGCCAGTCGCCGTCGAACAGCGCCCGCGTCTTCTCCGGCGCGCGGAAATAGCCCGCCGTCGCGGACGGTCCCTTGAACTGCAGCCGCCCCTCCCGCCGCTCGGGCAGTTCGCGCCCGTCCTCGTCCACGACCCGGATCTCGTGGCCGGGGATCGGCTGCCCGCAGGCGACGAGGTCCAGCGCGTCGGCAGCCCCGGGGGCGGCGGGGCGGGCGAGGCCCTGTGTCGCCAGGGCATCGCGGTCGATCCGGTCGATCACCGGCCCGCGGCCGGGCGGCGGAAAGGCCAGCGCCACCACGCTCTCGGCCAGGCCATAGACCGGCGCCATCGCCTCCGGTCGCAATCCGTGGCGGGCGAAGCGTTGCGTGAACCGCGTCACCGTCGCCGGGCTGACCGGCTCCGCACCGTTGGCCAGCCGCCGCAGCGAGCCGAGGTCGAGGCCCGCCACATCCGCGTCGCGCACCGATTTCAGGCACAGTTCGTAGGCGAAGTTGGGCGCCGCCGAGATGGTGGCGCGATGGCGGTGGATCGCCCACAGCCAGCGTGCCGGATCGGCCAGGAAGGCCAGCGGCGGCATGATCGCGGCCGGCGCGCCGTAATAGAGGCTGCCGAGCCAGCAGCCGATCAGCCCCATGTCGTGATACAGCGGCAGCCAGCTGACCACGGCATCGGCCGACGACGCCTCCAGCGCCTGCCCCATGGCGCGGATATTGGCGAGCAGGTTGGCATGGGTCAGCACCACCCCTTTCGGGTCGCCGGTGCTGCCCGACGTGTACTGGATCAGCGCGGTCGCCCCCGCCGCGGCGGGCACCGGCGCGGCCAGCGGCGGCGCGTCCCGCAGCTCCGCCTCCGTCGCGACAGCGCGCAGGGAGGCGACCAGGCCGCGCAACAGCCGGCCGGGCGCCCTGGCCGGCGCGCCGGTGATCAGCAGGCTGGCCTCGGCGTTGCGC
>JAJZVE010000748.1 GCA_021845835.1 Pseudomonadota bacterium
TTGTAGAGCGCGGGCATCAGCAGCCGCTTGGTCAGGTCGCCGCCGGCGCCGAAGATCACCAGCGTCGCCGGCGGCGCCTTCGCGGCGCCGGCGAGCGACGCGGGGTCGCTCGCCAGCGTCGCATCCAGCGCCTGGACCGGCGCCGCCCGGTCAGCCGGCATCACGCACCAGCGCGCGCGCCGCCTCCAGCACCTTCTCCGGGGTGAAGCCGAACTTGCCGAGCAGCGCCGAGATCGGCGCCGAGGCGCCGAAGGTGTGCATGCCGATCACGCGCCCCTTCGGCCCCACGTAGCGGTCCCAGCCGATCACCGCCGCCTGCTCCACCGCCAGCCGCGCCGTGACCGCGGGCGGCAGCACCGAGTCGCGGTAGTCCTGCGGCTGCTGCTCGAACAGCTCCCAGGACGGCATGGAGACGACGCGGGCGCGGATGCCGTCCCTGGTCAACGCCTCCCACGCGCCGGTCACCAGGGACAACTCGCTGCCGGTCGCCATCAGGATGATCTGCGGCGTGCCCGCGCAGTCGCCGAGGATATAGGCGCCGCGCGCCACGCCCGCAGCCGGGGCGAATTTGCCGCGATCGAGCGTCGGCAGCGCCTGGCGGCTGAGGATCAGCGCGGTCGGCTGTTCCTTCAGCGTCATCGCCACGCGCCAGGCTTCCGCGACCTCGTTCGCGTCGCCCGGCCGCAGCACCACCATGCCGGGGATCGCGCGCAGGCTGGCCAGTTGCTCGATCGGCTGGTGGGTCGGCCCGTCCTCGCCGACGCCGATCGAGTCGTGGGTGAAGATGTAGACGACCGGCAGTTCCATGATCGCCGCCAGCCGGATCGGCGGCTTCATGTAGTCGCTGAAGATCAGGAAGCCGGACGCATAGGCGCGCAGTCCGGCCAGCGCGAGGCCGTTGGAAATCGACCCCATCGCGTGCTCGCGGATGCCGAAATGCAGGTTGCGCCCGCCATAGTTGTCGGCCGCGAAGCTGCCGGCGCCCTGGAAGGTCAGGTTGGACTTGGTGGAGGGCGCGAGGTCGGCGGCGCCGCCGATCAGCCAGGGTACGTGCGGCGCGATCGCGTTCAGCACCTTCTGCGACGAGTCGCGGGAGGCGAGGCCCTTGGCGTCGGCCGGGAAGCTCGGGATGTCGGCGTCCCAGCCCGCCGGCAGCTCGTGCCGGTTCATCAGGTCGAGCTCGCGGGCGAGGTCGGGATACTCGCGCCGGTAGCGCGCGAACATCTCCTGCCATGCCGCCCGCGCCTTCGCCCCGCGCGCGCCGACGCCCTCGGCGAAGCGCTGGTAGACCCCGTCGGGAACCAGGAACTGCGCGTCCTCCGGCCAGCCATAGGCGCGCTTGGCGCCGCGCACCTCCTCCTCGCCGAGCGGCTCGCCATGCGCCTCGCGCGTGCCCTGCTTGTGCGGCGCGCCGAAGCCGATTTTCGAGTGCACGACGATCAGCGTCGGGCGGTCGGCGACCTGTTCCGCCTCGGCCAGCGCGCGCTCCAGCGCGGCGGTGTCGTTGGCGTCCGGCAGGTCGATCGTGTGCCAGTGGTTCGCGCGCAGCCGCGCCGCCACGTCCTCGCTGAACGCAAGGTTGGTGCCGCCCTCGATGGTGATCTCGTTGCTGTCGTAGATCCACACCAGGTTGGACAGGCGCAGGTGCCCGGCGACCGAGGCGGCTTCCTGCGACACGCCCTCCATCATGTCGCCGTCGCTGCACAGCACGACCACGCGGTAGTCGAGCAGCGGGAACCCGGGCTTGTTGTAGCGCGCCGCCATCCAGCGCTGCGCCATCGCCATGCCGACCGAGGTCGCGCAGCCCTGGCCGAGCGGGCCGGTTGTCGTCTCCACGCCCGAGGTCAGGCGGTATTCGGGATGGCCGGGCGTGCGGCTGCCGAGCTGGCGGAACTGCCTGATGTCATCGAGCGAGACGGCCGGGGCGCCGCGCTGCTCGTGCTCGTTCACCGCCTTGACGCCGGCGAGGTGCAGCAGCGCGTACAGCAGCATGGAGGCGTGGCCGCAGGACAGCACGAAGCGGTCGCGGCCCGGCCAGTTCGGATCGGCGGGATCGAAGCGCAGCGCCTTCTGCCAGATCGTGTAGGCGACCGGGGCGAGCGCCATCGGCGCGCCGGGATGGCCGGATTTGGCCTTCTGCACGGCGTCGATGGCCAGCGTCCGGATCGTGTTGATGGCGACCGTGTCGATGTCGCCCCGCGGGCGCGGGGTGCCGGCGCGGGCGGGCTCGGTCGGGGCGCTGCTCATCCTGTCTCTCCCAGTTCGGTTTCCGCCTTCCTCTACGCGAAAGGCCGGCGGTCGGCTGCACGGAATGCGGCCAACCGGCGTCGGATGCAACCGGGGAAGCAACAGCGGCATATGCCGTATTTATAAAACAATACCGAATACAGATCAGATTACGTAGCTCTTAAATCACGCGTTCGCGAGCTGATTCAGGGTTCCATTCGCGGAACGGCCGCGGGTAACAAACATTCCGCAGGCCGATCACGAAACTTTGCATCACGCAACCGAGAGCGGAGCGACCAATGAGTGCATCTCGCACCCTCAATCTCGCGGATTACACGAGCATTTGGGATGATAATTTCGCTTCTAATCCGAGCATCAACAGCAACATCTTCCATGTGAAGTGGGGTGACAGCGGCGAGTACGCCGCCAGCAATGGCGGCCTGACCATGACCGACGACGGCAACGCCGCCGGCTTCCTGACCGCCGATTCCGGGGCCAGTTCGGGGGATGGTTACGGGTTGTATTCGATCACCTTCAAGGCCGACAACACCGGAACGGGTGCCTATATCTGCTTGTGGCCCGGCACCAACAACTGGCCTGGCCCGGAAATAGATTTTTACGAAACACTCAGCGGAAAGGCATATTACACAGTACACTGGGCAGGGTCTGGAAACAGCAACCAGTACCAGTCTACGTATTTCCCAAGCTCCGTTAACATCAGCAGCGCCAACACGGTTGCCTGTGACTGGGAATCGGGAAGCCTGACCTTCTACATCAACGGGCAGCAGGTCGGCCAGTTCAAGTCCGGCGGCTCGGTGCCGATCCCGACCGACTACGCCCATGGCGGCCAGAACGAGGCGTTCGGCGCCGGGCTTGGGGCGGGCTACACCGGCGCGTCGGTCACCATCTACGACATGAGCTACGCCGCGCCGAAAAGCGCCGGCAGCACCGGCGGGACCAGCACGGGCGGGACCAGCACGGGCGGCACGACGACCGGCGGCACGACGACCGGCAGCACGGGCGGGACCACGACGGGCACCGGGTCCACGGGCGGCGGCGGCACGGCGGCGGTCACGCCGAACACGTTCATCACCATCTCGGCGCCCGGCACGG
>JAJZVE010000749.1 GCA_021845835.1 Pseudomonadota bacterium
GCACCAGGGCCGGGTGTACGACCCCTGCTGCGGCTCGGGCGGCATGTTCGTGCAGAGCGAGAAGTTCATCGAGAGCCACGGCGGCAAGGCGGACGACATCAGCATCTACGGCCAGGAAGCCAACCCCACGACTTGGCGGCTGGTGGCGATGAACCTCGCGATCCGCGGCTTCGCGGCGGATCTGGGCAAGGAGCCCGCCGACACCTTCCACCGCGACCAGCACCCCGACCTGCGCGCCGACTACGTTCTCGCCAATCCGCCCTTCAACATCAGCGACTGGGGTGGCGAGCGACTGGCCGACGACAAGCGCTGGGTCTACGGCAGCCCGCCCGCCGGCAACGCCAACTACGCCTGGCTGCAGCATATCCTGCACCACCTTGCCCCGCGCGGCCAGGCCGGCGTCGTGCTGGCCAACGGCAGCATGGCCAGCAACCAGAACAACGAAGGCGCGATCCGCAAGAACATGGTGGAGGCCGACGTCGTCGACGTGATGGTGGCGCTGCCGCCGCAGCTTTTCTTCAACACCCAGATTCCGGCCTGTCTGTGGTTCCTGGCCAAGGACAAGAGCGGCGCGGCCGTGGCAGGCGGCAAGCGCGGTCGCGACCGGCGCGGCGAGGTGTTGTTCATCGACGCCCGCAAGCTGGGCCGCATGGCAACGCGCGTCAACCGCGTGTTCGACGACGAGGACGTGACGCGCATCGCCGGCACGGTGCATCGCTGGCGCGCCGACGGCGAGGACGGCGCCGATGAGGTCTATGCCGACGTTCCAGGGTTCTGCCGCGCAGTGAAGCTCGCCGAGATCGCCGAGCACGGCCATGTGCTCACCCCCGGCCGATATGTCGGCGCGGAAGCGGCCGAGGACGACGAGGAAGCGTTCAACGAGAAGATGGAGCGGCTGACCGCGCAGCTTGCCGAGCAGATGGCGAAAGGGGCGGAGCTGGATGCGATGATTCGGGAGAAGCTAAGTGGCTTCGGATATTCCGTTTGAAGAAGTCGAGCTGAGCGCAGTCGCCTTGAATGGCGATGCCGGTTTCGTTGACGGACCATTTGGCTCAAATTTGCCAGCCTCAGATTATATTGGACAGGGCATCCCAGTGATTCGCGGCAGTAACCTTGCGAAGGGTGATGTTCGTTTCAAGTTAGACGATTTTGTTTTCGTGTCCGAGGCTACGGCTGACCGATTAGACCGCAGCACCTGCAAACCCCGCGATATTATCTTTACGAAGAAAGGCACGTTGGGGCAGGTCGGCATTGTTCCTGCCAAACCATTTGGTAGATATCTACTTTCTTCCAATCAAATGAGGTTGCGGGTTGACGAAGCGCAGGCTAATCCCGATTACGTCTATTACGCCGTTTCTACCGACGAGGCGATAGCTAGGGTTATTCGCGACGCGGAGCATACAGGTGTCCCTAAGACCAACCTCGCATACATCCGTCGGTTCCGCATTCCGCTACCGCCGCGGGATATTCAAGATCGAATCTGTGCTCTCGTCGTGTCTCTCGACGACCGCATCGACATCCTCCGCCAAACCAACGCCACCCTCGAATCCATCGCCCAAGCCCTGTTCAAAAGCTGGTTCATCGACTTCGACCCGGTGCGCGCCAAGGCCGAAGGCCGCGAACCGGAAGGGTTGGACGCCGCCACGGCGGCGCTGTTCCCGAGCGAGTTCGAGGAGTCGGAGTTGGGGCCGATTCCGAAGGGGTGGCGCGCGGCTCGCGTTGGCGATGTGTTTTCGATCACGATGGGCCAATCTCCGCCGGGTGAGACGTATAACGAGGTGGGCGAGGGTCTTGCGTTCTACCAGGGACGGACTGATTTCGGATTTCGATTCCCAGCCGTGCGCGTCTATTGCACGGCGCCCACAAGACTTGCACAAGCGGGTTCGGTGCTTGTTAGTGTTCGAGCGCCGGTCGGTGACGTCAATGTAGCGCTTGAAGAGTGCGCGATCGGGCGTGGGGTTGCCGCTGTAAGGCTAGATGCCGCCCCGGCTTTTTCTCTTTACACGATGAAGGCATTGCGTGACCATTTCATCGGGTACGAATCTCATGGAACGGTATTCGGTTCCATCAACAAAAAGCAATTTGAAGCACTGCCCTGCGTGTTGCCGTCATCTGGCGTGCTACAGGCGTTCGCTTCGATGGCAGGACCGATGGACGCACGAATCCGAATGAATGAACTTCTGAGCCGGTCGCTGACCACGTTACGCGATGCCCTCCTTCCCCGCCTCATTTCCGGCAAACTACGCCTGCCGGAGGCCGAAGAACAAATAGACGAGGCGCTTGCGTGAACGGAGTCAGCGAGGACGATGTCGAGCAGGCGGCGCTGCAATGGCTGGCCGAACTCGGCTGGTCCCTCGCCCACGGGCCCGACATCTCCCCGCCCGATGCCAAGACTCCCGGCATGGAGCGCGACCGCTACCGCGACGTCGTCCTCGTCCACCGGCTGCGCGCGGCAATCGCTCGCCTGAACCCGCAAATTCCCCCGGGCGCGCGCGACGACGCGCTGCGCCGCGTGCTCGACCCCAACGTCCCCGGCGCGGTCCAGGCCAACCGGCAGATGCACCGCTGGCTGACCGAAGGCGTTCCGGTCGAATTCCAGAAGGACGGCGATACCCGCGGCGGCCGGGTCCGCCTGATCGATTTCGACGACGTCACCGCCAACGACTGGCTGGCGGTCAACCAGTTCACCGTCCAGGGCCCCAAGCACACTCGCCGGCCGGACGTGGTGCTGTTCGTCAACGGCCTGCCGCTCGTCGTCATCGAGCTCAAGAATCCCGGCGCCGAAGACGCCGACATCTGGGCCGCCTGGAACCAGTTACAGACCTACCGCGAGGACATCCCGGACCTCTTCCTCGCCAACGCCCTGCTGGTGATCTCCGATGGCGTTACCGCGCGTATGGGCTCGCTCACCGCCGACCGCGAGCGTTTCCTCGCCTGGCGCACGATCGCAGGTCACGAGACCGATCCCCTGGGGCCGATGCGCGAGCTGGAAACCCTGGTCCGGGGCGCGTTCCGCCGCGATTTCCTGCTCGACACTCTGCGCCACTTCATCCTCTTCGAGGACGACGGCAAGGAGATCGTCAAGAAGATCGCCGCCTACCACCAGTTCCACGCCGTGCGCGCGGTCGTGGAAAGCGTTCTGGCCGCATCCCGGCCGGAAAGCCCCAAGGAGAAGGCGGGCAAGGGCGGCGTGGTCTGGCACACCCAGGGCGCGGGCAAGAGCATCGAGATGACCTGCCTCGCCGGCAAGCTCATGGCCCACCCGCAGATGGGCAACCCGACCCTGGTGGTGGTGACCGACCGCAACGACCTCGACAACCAGCTCTTCGGCGTATTTG
>JAJZVE010000750.1 GCA_021845835.1 Pseudomonadota bacterium
TACGTCGATCTGCTGGAAGCCGGGATTGTCGATCCGGCCAAGGTCGTGCGTGTGGCCTTGGAAAACGCGGTCTCGGTGGCCAGCGTGCTGCTCTTGACAGAGGCAACAATGACGGAGCTTCCCGAGGCGAAAACGGAACACCCCGGCGAGCCCGAAATGGCGCTGTAGACGCATGCAGATCTTGAGCAGATTCGCCGAACGCGCCGTGGGGCCGCATCCTGGCTCCACAGTGGCAGATGCTGTTGCACCCGGGCGGGCAGGGCGAGCGAAGTCTCAGCAACAGCGCATTATCGGTCGGTGCTGCCAACCTGATCTGAGTCCATATGTTCAGGCTCTGCCGGGTCAGGCTTCATCCGGTTCGGCTATGAGGGAGATATCTGAATGAACAGGCTGCTGGGCGCTCTCGCGCTACTGAGTTGCTGCGCCGGAAAGAAGGCCGAGACGGCGCCGGTAGCGCCTCCAATGCCTCGCTTGTACCGGACGGTGAGGGGGACTTTGTGTTGCTGTTTTTGTAGCAGCTTTGACGACGCACGCAGCGGGGATTGAGTGATCTGGAACACGAAGTGACGCTCGACGAAGAGGTGGCGTTTCTCCGCACGCCATCGTCCTACCCAGATGCTCCACGCAGCGTGGAGGTGCGCGAGACGCGGCTCTCGTGGGTGTTCTTGACTGACTGCTTTGCCTACAAGCTCAAGAAGCCCCTGGCTGGACGTTACTTCGATTTCAGCACCACCGCCCTGCGTCGTGCCAACTGCGAGGCTGAAGTGCGCCTCAACGCACGATTGGCGCCCGGGATCTATCTCGGGATCCTGCCCCTTGTCCGCAATACGGAGGGTCGGCTTCAGCTCGGGGGCGAAGGCGAGCCGGTGGACTGGCTCGTCCGGATATACCGCCTACCGGCGGGGTGTTTGCTTGACGCTGCGATTCGCGACGGGACGTTGCGGCGCACGGAGATCGAGGCAGTGGCCGGCCGTCTCGCCGAGTTCTACGCGGCCGCCGAGCCGGTCCCGCTCGCCGAGCATGACTACCTCGCCCGGTTCACCGAAGAACAGACAGAAACCCGGCAAGTGCTGTGCCAGCCTGCGTTCGGCTTTGCGGACGCGGAAGTCGAAGCCGTCCTCGGGCCGGTGGACGCCCTGCTGCGCGATCAGGCGGGATTGCTGGTCTCCCGCCTGACCGCGGGACGGATCGTCGAGGGCCACGGCGACTTGCGGCCGGAGCACATCTATCTCGGCGATCCGCCCGCCGCGATCGACTGCCTGGAGTTCAGCCGCCGCCTGCGCCTGCTCGATCCGTTCGAGGAACTGGCCTTCCTTGGCATGGAGTGCAGTGCCCTTGGTGTCACCTGGATCGGTCCGCTGCTCATCGGTCGCTGCGCAGCCCGCCTGTGTGACCCGGTTCCCGACCAGTTGGTTGCGTTCTACACCGCGTTCCGGGCGGCGATGCGCAGCCGGCAGGCAGTGACGCATCTGGCGGATCCCGCGCGGCGAGAGGCGGCAAAATGGCTGCCTCTGGCGCGCCGCTATCTTGAGGTCGGCACCCAGGCCGCTGTCAGGCTTGGCGCTCCGTCACCTCTTTGATCGAACCGCCGACAGGTCGGCGGTGGATCACTTTGACAAGAGCCCAGCCTTGGATGCGAAAGGCGGGACATAATGGCGCCTATGGCCGGAGCAGCCGATCAGGTCATGGATGCTGAGAAACGTCCCTCACGACCCCGTCGGTGAGGAGGCGATCGCCGTGTCGCAGAGCCCACACGCCGCAGTAACTGACCCCGTCGGATTATTCACCGACCTGTACGAGCTGAGGATGGCCCGCGCCTATCTTGAGTTGGGTATGCGCGGCGAGGCGGTGTTCAGCCTCTTCGTACGTCGCCTGCCTGCCACGCGCAATTATCTGCTCGGCTGCGGCGTCGAGGGCCTACTGGAACGGCTCGAACAGTTGCGCTTCGGACCGGAGAGCCTGGACTATCTCCGCTCCCTTGGAGAATTCCCGCCCGATTTCCTGGACTGGCTCGCTGGCTTCCACTTCTCCGGCCAAGTGCGTACGGTAGCGGAGGGGACGCCGGTGTTCGCCGAGGAGCCGATTCTGGAAGTGACGGCGCCGATCGCCGAAGCGCAGATCCTGGAAACGCTGGCGCTGAACCAGGTCGGCTTGCAGACCGTGCTCGCCTCGAAGGCCGCACGGGTGGTCGCAGCGGCAGCCGGGCGGCCAGTGGTAGATTTCGGCAGCCGCCGCGCTCAAGGGCTGGATGCTGCCGTGGCAGGGGCCCGGGCGTTCTACATCGCTGGTGTCGCCGCCACCTCGAACCTGCTTGCGGGCGCGCAATGGAGAATTCCGGTTGCGGGGACGATGGCGCACAGCTTCATCCAGGCGTTTCCGTCGGAAGCCGAAGCGTTCCGTGCCTTCGCGCAATTCTACCCGGAGACGACCCTGCTCGTGGATACTTACGATACCCTCGCCGGCGTAAGGCACGTGGTCGAATTGGCGCAGGCGCTCGGCCCCGATTTCCGCGTGCATGGCGTGCGACTTGATTCCGGCGACCTTGATAACCTGTCCCGCGCCGCGCGTTCAATCCTGGATGCGGCCGGGCTGCGACAGGTCCAGATTCTGGCGAGTGGCGGTCTTAATGAGGAAAAGATCGCTGTTCTGATCGCGGCCGGAGCTCCGATCGACGCCTTCGGCGTGGGCACGGACCTTAGCGTCTCGGCCGACGCGCCCGCGCTCGATATCGCGTACAAGCTCACGCGCTACGGCGGAGTTGGGCGGACGAAGCTCTCACGCGGCAAGCATATTCTCCCCGAACCGAAACAGGTGTTCCGCCGTGTCGTGGACGGTGTTGCCGCGGGCGATCTGATCGCGTTGGCAGAGGAACCAGCGCACAAAGGGCAACCGCTCTTGCGGGTTGCCATGATGCATGGGAGGCCGCTCACGGCGCCTTCGCCGCTTGCCGCCATACGCCAAGAGACTGCCGCGCACGTCGCGATCTTACCGCAGCGACTGCGCGCGCTGGTGCCTGCCGATCCGCCCTATCCGGTCGCCATCAGCCCGGCCCTCGCCAGCCACGAATGTGCGATTCGCGCTTGCTAGTGCTCTGACTCAATCGGACGCTACAGGCAGACGGCTGATTTTGGCGAGGACGACGTTGGCGGGCTTGGTCCAGACGAAAGGCCTGGGGTTGTGGTTGTACTCGCGGATGTAGCTGCGGATGGCGTTTTGGAGATCGGCGACGGAGGTGAACACGCCGCGCCGGATGCGCCGTCGGGTGATGACAGAGAGGAAGTTTTCGACGGCGTTGATCCAGGACGCGGAGGTTGGCGTGAAATGGAAGACCCAGCG
>JAJZVE010000751.1 GCA_021845835.1 Pseudomonadota bacterium
AGCGTCAGGCCCCCCGGCGCGTCAAGCGGGGCGTCGGCCGTCTCGACCACCGCGGCGATGTCCAGCCCCGCCGCCTGTAGCTGGCGGGCGCCGTCGAGCGCCTCCGCCGTGGTGCCCAGCACCACCGCGCGCCGCGCCTGCAATGCGCCGTAGCGCGTGGCGAGGCGGAGCGCCGCGGTCATGCCGAGCACGCCGGGCAGTTCCCAGCCGGGGAAGGCGAGGCCCATGTCCCGCCGTCCGGTCGCGACGACGATCCGCTCGCAGCCGATCATCCAGGCGCGCGCGCCGTCGGCGAGGCCGGCGACCAGGCCCGGCAGCCAGCCGACGCCGGGACCGTTGGCATAAATCCCCCAGGCCACGGTACCGAGCCGGACATCGACGCCGGCATCGAACGCCTCGGCGATCGCCGGGTCGCTGGCAACGAAGGCTTCCAGCATGGCGCTTCGGTTGCGCGCCGCGCCGCTCATGCGGTTGCCGAACAGCAGCGGGATGTCGTCGCCCATCGCCGCCGCCGGCACCGGGTTCTCGTCCACCAGCACCACGCGCCGGCCGCGCCGCACCCCCTCCAGCGCCGCGGCGAGGCCGGCCGGGCCGGCGCCGACCACCAGCAGATCGGTGCTTTCTTCCGGCGTCAGCGTCTTGCCGGCGATCGCGGCAGGATCAGGCATCGTTGCTCCTCCGGCGTCCGGTCGCCGGGCCACAGCGTCGTCGCTGACGGCAAGGGCGTGTTGTCTGTGGGCGACGTTATCCTGCCTGCGGGCGACGCTCCCGGATCGGCGGATGGCCGAACTCGGCACGGAAGGCGCGGGAGAAATGGCTGGCGCCGACGAACCCGCAGGCCACCGCGACCTGCAGCACCGACATCCCGCTCTGGCGCAGCAGCAGCCGCGCGCGTTGCAGCCGCAGGCGGCGGTAATGCTCGCCGGGCGTGCAGCCGAGATGCCGGCGGAACAGCCGCTCCAACTGCCGCGCCGACACCCCGGCGAGGGCGGCGAGGCGGTCGCGCGGGCAGGGGGCTTCGATTTCGCCTTCCATGAATGCCAGCACGGCGAGCAGCGCGCGGTTGGTGATGCCGAGGCGCTGGCCCGGCGCCATGCGCTGCGGGCCGCCGCCCTCGCGGACCTGGGTCTGCAGGAACCACTCGCTGACCCGCATCGCCAGCGCCGCGCCGTGGTCGCGGGCCAGCAGCGCGTGCATCATGTCAAGCGACGCGGTGCCGCCGCCGCAGGTCAGCCGGTCGCGGTCGATCTCGAACAGCGAGCGGCGCAGGTCGAGGTCGGGAAATTCCTCGCTGAAGCTCTCGGCGTGTTCCCAGTGCAGGGTGAAGCGGTAGCCGCGCAGCAGGCCGGCGCGCGCCAGGATGTACGGGCCGCCTGACACGCCGCCCAGCCGCAGCGTCCCGCGCGACAGCCGGCGCAGGCGGGCGAGCGTGGCGCGGTCGCGAAAGCCCGCGGGATTGCCGCCGGCGCAGACCAGCAGCGTGCTCAGCCCCGCCGCGTCGTCCAGCGGCAAATCCGGCGTGATCGTCACCCCGTTGGAGGCGGCGACCGGCTGCCCGTCCGGCGACAGGTGCCGCCAGCGATACAGCGTCCGCCCCGACAGGACATTGGCGGCGCGCAACGGCTCCACCGCCGAGGCATAGGACAGCAGCGCGAAGCCCGGCACCAGCAGGAAGCCGATCGCCTCGGGGGCTGCGTCGCCCGTGGGCAGGGAGAGGTCGCTTCGGGTCATGTCGGCTGATCTTCGTCCGATAGTCTCGCGCCTGTCACGGGGCAAACGAGCGCAGTCGCCATGTCCTATTCGTTCCTGCGGATCGTGCGCGAGGCGCTGCGCGGCGGCACCGGCTGGCGGCCGGCCTGGCGTGACCCGCCGCCGAAGCCGCAGTACGACGTCGTGGTGGTGGGCGGCGGCGGTCATGGCCTGGCGACGGCGTACTACCTCGCCAGGGAACACGGCCTGACCAACGTGGCGGTGCTGGAGAAAAGCTGGATCGGCTCGGGCAATGCCGGGCGCAATACCACCATCATCCGCTCCAACTACCTGCTGCCGGGCAACGAGGCGTTCTACGAGCATTCGCTCAGGCTATGGGAAGGGCTGGAGCAGGATCTCAACTTCAACACCATGGTCAGCCAGCGCGGCGTGCTGAACCTGTTCCATTCCGACGCTGCGCGCGACGCGGTGGCGCGGCGCGGCAACGCGATGCGGCTGCACGGCGTCGATGCGGAATTGCTGGACACGGCGCAGGTGCGCGCGCTGGTGCCGTACCTGGACTTCGACACCGCGCGCTTCCCGATCAGGGGCGGGCTGCTGCAGCGGCGCGGCGGCACGGCGCGGCACGACGCCGTGGTGTGGGGCTACGCCCGTGCCGCCGACCGGCGTGGCGTCGATATCCTGCAGAACTGCGAAGTGACCGGCATCCGCGTCGCCGGCGGGCAGGTGCGCGGCGTGGAGACGACGCGCGGGTTCATCGGCGCCGGCAAGGTCGGGCTGGTCTGCGCCGGCCATTCCTCGCGCGTCGCCGCGATGGCGGGATTGCGCCTGCCGATCGAAAGCCACGTGCTGCAGGCCTTCGTGTCCGAAGGCATCAAACCGCTGATCGACACCGTGGTGACATTCGGCGCCGGGCATTTCTACATCAGCCAGTCCGACAAGGGCGGCCTGGTGTTCGGCGGCGACATCGACGGCTACAACTCCTACGCCCAGCGCGGCAATCTGCCGACCGTCGAGGACGTGGCGGAGGCGTGCATGGCACTGCTGCCGATGGCCGGGCGGCTGCGCGTGCTGCGTTCCTGGGGCGGCATCATGGACATGTCGATGGACGGCTCGCCGATCATCGACCGCACCCCGATCGGCGGTCTCTATCTGAACGCCGGCTGGTGCTACGGCGGCTTCAAGGCGACGCCGGCGTCGGGCTGGTGCTTCGCCCACACCATCGCGCGCGACGCGCCGCATGCGCTGAACGCGGCGATGCGCCTCGACCGCTTCGCCAGCGGCGCGCTGATCGACGAGCGCGGCGCCGGCGCCCAGCCAAACCTGCACTGAGGAGCGCGCGATGCGCATTCCCTGTCCGCATTGCGGCACGCGCGGCAGCGAGGAATTCAGCTATCGCGGCGCCGCGCTGCCGCCGCGCCCGGCGCCCGACGCGCCGGCCGACGTGTGGCACGCGCACGTCTATCTGCGCGACAATCCCGCAGGACCGCACAGGGAGCTTTGGCAGCACGTGCATGGCTGCCGGCGCTGGCTGGTGGTGACGCGCGACACCGGCAGCCACGCCATCGCCGCGGTCGCGGACGCGGCAGCGCCATGACGCGCGCGCAGCCGCGCCGTTTCGCCGC
>JAJZVE010000752.1 GCA_021845835.1 Pseudomonadota bacterium
GTAATGGCCAGTCGGAGAACCACCTCTTCAAACTGCTCCATCGTGGATATACCGGGATGGTGAATTCTCACGAAAACGAGCCTGGCAAGGCAGTCTGCCCCTACGATTTCTATCGCGAGTGGATTGAAAATCCCGAGGCGGTGCGCGCGAAGGTCGAAGGTCTTACACGGCCGAGCCTCGGGACCGAGGAATGTCCGATCGAGGGCATCCCGATTGAGGTCAGGCTCGCGGCCGAGTGAGCGCCCGCACTCAACCTGGCGTCACCGCGAGGATGGATCGGAAACGATCTGGCCTTGGCATTTTTATCATGAGGGTGTGGCCGTTCAATGAGAGGCGCTGCACAATGCCAGTGTTAAGGGAACTAGCTGTCGCTTGACACCTGGCTGCCCGAGCGAGGCTCTGATCGTAGCAGGATACAAGTTCAGTGGCCGGTCAGAGCCAAGCAGATCATCAGTCCTCCGAATGCCAGGAAGATAAGGCCGCTCAGTGGCCGTCGGTGGAGCGAAGCGGAACCGGAGGGCGGCCGTGGCGACGTCGCGGTTTCCGGGGGCGGCGGCCGATATCCGAGCGAACTGTGTGGCCTGACGGTGTTGTACAACTCGATCGCAGCACGCCCACAGGAAGGAAGAGCGTGAACTTCTCTATCGTTGGCACCCTTGGGCGGGTCGACGGGTGCATGTTCACGAGGTCATCGAGAAGGCCGGCTGGGCGGCGTTTCGCTGTAGCCTGACGGGCATTGGTTCCGAACGGCGGCTGGAGGTTCCGGCGTGGATGTTCGACCGGGCCATCAGTCAGTCCTGGCGGCTCCGGCCTGTCCCAATCGCGTCGGCTGCGGCGTTGGCAGCCTTGGCGGCATTGCTGAGCGACGCGGCGGAGGTTTGTGGGGGGTCATCGGGATCGAGACATTCGGGCGCAGCATCGGAGTCCCCAAAGGCGATTCCCGGAGACACCCATGCCGCGCCGACCGACACCCCAGCAACCCGACCTCTTCGACCCGCCATCGGATCCCGAGCGGTTCCCGACGCCGCAATGGCAGAGCTTGCCCGACGAGGCGCGGCTGACGCTGACCGAGTTGATGGCCCGCTTGATCCTCGACCACGCCATCGACGCGGCCCGCCAACGGAAGGACGCGGGACATGATGCATGAGAAGATCGGACCGCATCATCTGGAGCGCAAAGCGCTCCTCTATGTGCGGCAATCCTCGGCGCATCAGGTGCTGCACAACCGCGAGAGCAGCGCCCTGCAATATGCGATGCGCGACCGGCTCACGGTGCTCGGCTGGTCCTCCATCGAGACCATCGACGATGATCTTGGCCGCTCGGCGGCGGGCGGCGTTACACGGGCCGGCTTCGACCGGATGGTGGCCGAGGTTTGCCTGGGGAAAGTCGGTGCAGTTGCGGCGCGCGAGGTCTCCCGCTTCGCCCGCAACAGCCGCGACTGGCAGCAGTTGATCGAGATGTGCCGGGTCGTCGACACCGTCCTGATCGACCAGGAGACGGTCTATGCGCCACGCCAGAGCAACGACCGTTTGCTTCTCGGCCTGAAGGGCAGCCTCAACGAGTACGAGCTCGATCTTCTGCGGCAGCGCTCGCTGTCGGCCCGATACGAGAAGGCCCGCCGCGGCGAGTTGCTCGTCGCTGCCCCGGTCGGCTTCATGAAGGCCGGCGACAGGCTGGAGAAGGACCCCGATCGCCGCGTGCAGGAGGCCATTACTCTCGTCTTCGACAAGGTGGCTGAGCTCGGCAGCGCCCGACAGGCTCTGCTCTGGTTCCTGGAGCACAGTCTGGATCTGCCGGCCCGACGCGCCAATGGCGATGTGGTCTGGCGCAGGCCGACCTACGCCACCATCCACCGCATGATCGAGAACCCGGTCTACGGCGGCGCCTACGCCTATGGTAAGACTCGCGTGACGCCGCGGCACGACGCGATCGTTCCGCGATCCAGCAGTCGTCGCAAGCGGCGCGGCGACTGGCTGGCGCTGAAGCCAGGGGCGCATGAAGGCTATGTTAGTTGGGAACGGGCAGAGGCGATCCGCACGATGGTCAGCGACAACATCCCTGCGAGCCGGCATCACGGAGCGCCCAAGCATGGCGATGCTTTGCTGGCCGGCCTGCTGCGTTGCCGGCGCTGTGGCCGCAAGCTGACGGTCCGTTATACTGGGACCAATCACAATATCCCCCGCTATTCCTGCTGGCGGGGCCTGCTCGACAATGGCGAGCCGCGCTGCATCGCTTTCGGCGGCCTGCGGGTCGACGACGCCATCGAGGAGGCATTGCTGCGGGTCGTGGAACCCGGCGCCATCGCCGCCGCCGCCGCCGCAGAGGCGCAAGCTGCCGGCCGGCGAGACCAGGTGCGCGAGGCTCTGGTGCGCGATCTCGAAGCGGCCCGCTACCAGGCCGATCGGGCATTCCGGCAATATGACGCCGCTGATCCTGCGAACCGGCTTGTTGCCGCGGAGCTGGAGACGCGATGGAACCGCGCCCTCGCGCAGGCCGCCGAGGTCGAGGCAAGGATTGCCGAGCACGATGCCGCCGCCCCAAATTCGTCTTCCCTGGCGGTGCTCGACGCCGCCAGGCTTGGTACGAACCTTCGGGCGGTCTGGGCGGCGCCGACAACGGATTCCCGGCTCAAGAAGCGTATCGTCCGCACCGTCATCCATGAAGTGGTTGCCGATATCGATGACACAGCCTCCGAGATCGTTCTGCTGGTCCACTGGATTGGCGGTGCCCACACAGAGCTTCGCCTGCCGACGCGGCGCCGCGGACAGCGCAACAGCACGGCCTCCGAGATCATCGCCGCGGTGCGCCATCTCGCGCTCATCGCCTCCGACGACCTGATTGCTGGCATCCTCAATCGGAACCGCCTGCTGACCGGCCATGGCAACCGCTGGACCCGCGAGCGGGTCACAGCCCTCCGTTCGCATCACAAGATCCAGGTCTTCCGCCCCGCGCCCGACGGCATCGAACCTCAGCTCAACCTTACCGATGCCGCACGCCTCCTTGGCGTGGCGCCCAAGACCCTCAGGCTCGCCGCCGAGGCCGGAGTGATCGAGGGCGACCACCCTTTGCCCGACGGCCCGTGGATCTTCCGCCGGTCCGAACTCGCCAAGCCAGCCGCCGCGCAGATCACTCATCGCGCACGGCAGAACCCCAAACACCCCGCGGGATCACACCCCGATCAGAAAAACCTATCCCTCTCAACAACATAGACAAATGGGTCTTATGAAACAGGATTGTAGTCGTGACGCCAGGCGGCCAGCACGGACCTCGCTTGAGGCAGGCTCGTGAACAAGGTCTCGTTCAGGCACTCGTCCCGGAGCCGGGCGTTG
>JAJZVE010000753.1 GCA_021845835.1 Pseudomonadota bacterium
TAGCTTTCGGCAATCGCGTTGTCATGGGCCACCTGGGCGCGAAAGGCGACGTCCGGGCGCTGGTCGAACTTCTCGTCCCGGGCCTTGTCGACCAGGACGAGTTGCAGCATCCGGTCGCGGACGCGTTGCAGCAGCAGGCGCGGGTCGCGCTGCATCTGGGCGCGGGTCTCGGGATCGACGGCGGCGAGGAGCTGCTGCACATCCTTGGCGGTCAGCGTGACCGCCCCGCGCTGGGCCACGATCGGGTCGGAGGCGTCGGCCGCCTGTGCCGCGGCCACGGTGAGCAACAGCAGCGCGGCGGCGGCGCGCGCCGCGGTGGCGAGGCGCGCTCTCGCCTGCATGAAACGAATGGCGGCCGATGACATCGCACTCTCCCCCAGATCCCCGACGGCGGGGCGGTTCCTGGCGCAATGCTAGCCGACCTTTCCGGTCATGGCACCGGGGCGCGGGCGGGACCGAGGGAATTCGCCTCGCTTCACGCCCGCGCGCGCCATGCCGCCCCCTGCCCCGCCCGCGCGTTGCCGGTGCAGATGTCCCGGAGTGCCGCATGATCCGCGCCCTGAAACCCTGGTTCCCGCTGCTCGGCATCGCCTTCGCCGTCGCCGGACTCGACAAGGTGATCGGGCTGCGGCCGTATCGCCGGCTGGCCCGGCACTGGGAATGGCGCAAGGCCGACATGCGGCTGCTGGGTGCCGCCGAACTGGCCGGCGGCGCGCTGCTCGCGTGGCACCCCACGCGCCGACTCGGCGGCGGCGTGCTCGCCGGCGCCTCGGCCGCGGCCCTGGCCGCCGAGGCCCGGCACCGCGACCTCGCGCTGGTCGTGCCGCGGGGAGTGCTGTTCGCCGCCGCCCTGCTGGCCGCCGCCACGCGCTGAGCCGATCCGGACATTGCGCCCGCCGTGCGACTGCGGCACCGTCCGGGCGCCAAGAGCGAACGGAGGCGGAGCGTGCGGCGCAAGCTGATCCTGGATGTGGACACCGGCACCGACGATGCCGTGGCGGTGATGCTCGCGGCCCTGCATCCGGGGCTGGATCTGGTCGGGTGCACGACGGTGAACGGAAACATTCCCGTCGCCTCCTGCACCGAGAACACGCTGCGGGTGCTGGACCATGTCGGGCGTGCCGACATCCCGGTCTATGAAGGCCTGGCGCGGCCGATCGCGCGGCCGGATTTTCCGGTGCCGCGCCGGCAGCGCGACCTCGCCGGCCGCTACCACCCCGACATCCTCCCGGTGCCGCCGACGGCGCGCCGCAAGCAGGATACCGGCGCGGTCGAATTCCTGATCGAGACCTATCGCGCCGCTACCGATCCGATCACGCTGGTGCCGGTCGCGCCGCTGTCGAACATCGCGGCGGCGCTGGCGCTCGATCCGAAATTCGTCGACCGCGTGCCGGAGGTCGTGATCATGGGCGGCGCGCACGCCTTCGGCAACGTGACCCCGGCGGCCGAATTCAACATCTGGGCGGACCCGGAAGCGGCGGCCATGGTGTTCGCCGCCGGCTTCGCCAAGCTGACGCTGGTGCCGCTGGACGCGACGCACCGGGCGCTGGTCACGCGCGAGGATTGCGCGCGCCTTGCCGCCCTGGGCACGCCCGCCGGGCGGGCGGCGGCCGAATTCATCGGGCACCGGATCGTGGTGCACGACGAGCACCAGCGCCAGAGCATCCCCCACAGCACGCCCGTGCACGACGCGCTCGCCGTCGCGTCCCTGGTCGAGTCGCAGTTGATCACGCGACACCGTTATCACGTCGCGGTCGAGACGAGAGGGGATCTGACGGTCGGGCGCACGGTGGTCGACACCCAAGGCCGGGGTGGCACCGCGCCGAACTGCGACGTGGCCTTCGATGCCGACGCGGCCGGCTTCATCAGCCTGCTGTTGCGCAGCTTCGCGCCGGCGCCGTAACCATCCGGGAGCCCGCGCCGGCGTTGTCGGATTGCAAAAGCAACTTTTGATCGGCCCGCCCCGGCCGGCCCCGACACACGCAACCGCGGCGGTTCCGGCGCGTCTGGTGTGCCAGAGGGTACCGGGAGGGTGAGCATGTCACAAGCCGAACAACGGATCCGCGAGCGGGCCTATCAACTCTGGCAGCAGGCGGGCTGTCCGGCGGGACGCAGCGAGGATTTCTGGTTCGCCGCCCAGCGGGAAATCGAGGGCGACGTGCCGCCGGTCGGCGACCGGCCGGGCGGCGCCATCGACTATCCGCCTGAGTCGCAGTCGGTCGAGGAACCGCCGGCAATCGCGGCACGGGCCGAAGCCGCAGGTGGAACGGCAGAGGCGCGGCACGGCGACCCGGCGCAGACACCGCGCCCGGACGAGCCGGCAGCGGCGGAGGCGCCCGTTCCGGCAGAGGATACCCGTCCTGTCCGCGCCGCCAGGGCGGTCGCCACCCCTGGCGCGAAGAAGGCCGCATCCTCCGAGGACACGCCATCGGCCGGGAAGCGTCCGGGGAAACCGGCGCCGCGACCCGGACGGCGATAGCGCTATTTCGGGATCACGTTGGGATTGCCCCCGGGCGCACCGGGCGGCCTGAGTACCGGCATCGGGTCCGCCCCATGCCCGACGGCGGGCGGCGGAGGATGGGCGATGCCCGGATCGACATGCCGAGGCGGCCGGATGACGCCGGTGGTGCCGGCGGAGCCGGGCTTGGGCGGCTGCTGGCCCTGCGGCGTCGCGCCGCCATTGGTCTGCGCCACGGCCGCAAGTGGAATGGCGAACAGGCCGGCCGCCAGGGCCAGTCGTGTCAGGTGTCGTGCCGGCATGTGCGAACCCTCCTGCCGGGCAACGGCGTGCCCGGCCGGCGGTTCCTTGCGCGCCTCGCCGGCATGGCGACCCTCCCGCGCAGGGCGCGGGAGGATGCCGTCCGGTCAGACTTTCCAGATCGACAGGTAGGGCGTGCCGGAAGAGGTGTGCCACTCGCCGGACGAGAACCCCTGCGCCTGGGCCACGCTGGCGCCGGCGAAGGTGACCGCCACGTTGGTATGGCCGTCGCCGTTCAGGCTGATGTTCGCGGTGGCGCCGCTGTGGCCGGCGGGGTCGGTGCTGTTGGTCCAGGTGATCGTGGACTGGCCCTGGCGGAAGTTCAGGATGTTGACGACATCGCCGCTGTGCATGTTGTCGATCTCGGCCCAGCCGCCCGTGACCGACGGATCGACGGTGAACCTGTCCGCGCCCCATCCGCTTTGCAGGATGTTCGTGCCGGTGCCGGTGGACAGGTACTGCGTCGAGCTGCTGTTCGGATTGCCGGACGTGGCGAAGCTGGCGCCGCCGCTGCCGGTGGTCGTGTGCGAGGTGATCGGGCTGGCCGCCGACGAGCTGGTCTTCGAAGA
>JAJZVE010000754.1 GCA_021845835.1 Pseudomonadota bacterium
GCCGTCGGCCAATGGCGTGCCAGCAGGCGGGGTGCCAGCCGACGGCATCGCGCAAATGCAGCAGATCGTCGCGCGGCTTGCGCAATATCCGCAGCAGATCACCTTCTATCATCAGCTCAGAAACCACCCGGAGATCGATGCTCTCAAGCGATTGCTCGGGTTTTCCCTTGCGGTCGCACTACCGGATTCATTTGAGACAGACAATTATCTCTACCTCGTCGCTCTGAAACAGGCGCAGTTTCCGCCATTGTCGATGCCGCGATTGCGCGAGAATATCGGCCGGATCCTGGCCTGCCCGTTCGCGAACGCGCTCGCCAGCGCCTATGGCGCCAACCCGCTCGCGCGTGCGGTGGCCAGGGTCGTTGAGGCGAGCCGCGGGATGTCACCATCGCCCTCCTGGCAGGGGGCTGCCGATCACATCCGCGCGCTTGGCGAAGCGCTGCGTGCGGCGGAGACGGAAGCAGCGCAAGGCAAGCATGGATGGCTGATCGACGAGACCGAAATCGCCCCCATCGCCGCGATCCTCGCGCAACTCCGTCGCCTGGCATCGTCGTCGGAAAGCACGGGTCAGGATACCGTCCCGATCGATCCGGAGACGGTGGCGGCGTTTGCCAAACAGGCCGCGAGCGCCGCCGCCGATGCGAGATCGTCGCTGCTCGCGGCAACCGTGTTCGGCGGCACCAAGGTTCTCGCCGTCGAGGGCGGCGCGGTGACGCTTTCGCCCCCGCTCGTCGCTATCCGCAAGACGATCGACGCCCTGCTGTCGCTGCCACTGATGACCACTGTCGCGCCGCCAGCCGATCTCGGGCGGGCGCTCGCGGCCGGTTTGCCGCCGGTTTGGGACGACGGCGATTTGCGCATGTTGCAACTGATCTCAGAGGGTTTTCTAGTTTTCGTCGCGCAGTCTCTGGCCAATGAGCCGGCGCTTTTTCAGGCGCAGGTGTTGGCCGCCGGCGGCGAGCAGCTTGCAAGGCTGCTCGCGGGCGCGATGGTCGCCCCGAACGCCGGGGCGGCGGCGTCTGGCGGCGCGGCGGCGCTCCATGCCGACATTGCCCATTTCGCGGAAGCGGCGCCGGTGCTCGCCAATATGCGCGAGGCGCTGCGCGCGACCGGGCAGATCGCGAATGCCGCCCGCATCGACCAGCTCGTTGCCGAGCAGGCGGTCGGCCTGCTGGCCCGCGTCGATGCCATTCTGCTTTCGGCCGATCCCTATCAGCTCGCCGATCGCAGCCTCTCCTTCTGGACCGGCGCGCCGCCGCTGGCCGCGCCCGCTTTTGGCGCGTCATCGCTCGCCGATCTCGTCGGCACGCTGCCCGCGCGCCGCGACTATGTCGAGACGCTGGCGCGCGATTATGCCGCGCCGCTGATCAATTATCTCGCGCAGAGCGCGGCATTGCTCGCCGGTAATCAGCGGGCGCTGCAAGAACGCTGGCAAGGCATCATCGCAACACTCGACCGCTATCATGCCAACGATCCCGCCAATGCCCTGAGCCAGCTCGAACAATTCATCGCCGCGGATATGGACCAAATCGATCTCGCCAATTGCCGCCAGCGGCTCGCAGGTGGTGGTGGTGGCAACTGGTTTGCAGACCAGCTCGGCGCCATCCGCAATGCCGTCGCCCGGCGCTGCGCCAGCGTCTCCTACAGCGATCTGGTCGCGCAATACGGCGAACTCGCGGCGGCGTTCAATCGCGATCTCGCCGGGCGCTTCCCGTTCGGCGATGCCGCCGCGCCGGACGCGTTCGCGGGTGACGTGAAGCGTTTCTTCGACCGTTTCGGCCCCGATCTCGCAACTCTCGCAACGCGGCTCGCGGCAACCCCCGCCTATGCCCGCGCCGGCGCCGATGCGTTCGTTGCCAGCCTGGTTGCCGCACAAGCCGCTCTCGCCCCCATGCTCCTCAATCCCGCGCCGGACGCGCCGCTGACCTATGAGGTCGCGGTCGATTTCCGCACCAATGCGGGCAGCGACCCGGGCGCCGATCAGGTCGCCGAGGCCTCGCTGCAATTCGGCCAGCAGACCTTGTCCTCGTTCGCGGCGCCCGCTGTTTTCGCCTGGAGTAATGGCCAGCCGGCGACGATCGCCGTGCGCTGGGCGACGAATGCGCCGAGCATTCCCGCCGGCGGCGGTGTGCCGAACCCTTCGGTGAACGGTCTCGTCGCATCTTACCGGTTCGGCGGCGCCTGGGCGCTGCTGCGGCTGATCACGACGCTCGCGCCGCCGCCAGGCGTGCTCATGCAGCTTTCCGATCGGCGGCCGGAGGCCATCGGCTTGCAGATCAACCTCAAGCCCAATCCGGCTGCGGCCACCGGCGGCGATACCCGTGTTGCGGTCGCACGCCTTTTCATGCGGATCGGGTTGACCGCGATCATCCACATGCCGGGCGCGCCCGACAAGCGTGTGCCCGTTCTGCTCCCGGTCTTTCCGACCGCAGCCCCGTTGCCGCCGCCGCCGTCACTCTCGTCACCGATGAGCGCGCCGCGCGCTCTGCCAAAAGCCGCGGGCTAGCTTATGTGTTTCACCTGATCAGGAGATTGTTCATTCCAAAACCAGAAGACATTTCTGATATCGATGCTCTGCTCGCCCCGATCCCGGGGCCGGCGCGCACGGGTGTGGATCTGCGGTGGGATCCGGTCTATCGCGAGATCGCCGAGGCGAGCCGCGATGAGAACCCGCAATTGCCGCAAGGGGTCTGGGCGCGCGACATCAAACGCGCCGATTGGGCGGAGGTCGAGCGTTTGTGCCGCGGCGTGCTCCGCGAGCGCAGCAAGGATTTGCTGGTCGCCGGCCGGCTCACCGAGGCGATCACGCACCGCCAGGGCTTTGCCGGCATGGCATCTGGCTTGCGTCTCGTGCATCTACTCTGTGAGCAGTTCTGGCCAGATCTCCATCCCGCCATCGATGACGGCGACCTCGCGCCGCGGCTTGCACCGTTCGAGTGGATGAACACCCGGTTCTCGACGCTGCTTCGCAGCCTCCCTCTGGTCCGCGGCCAGGATAGCGAGCAGAAAGCCTATACCTGGACCGATTACGCCAATGCCCAGCTTCTTGAAAGCCTGCGCCAACGTGATCCGAAATCGGTCGATCGGTCCGAGGCCGCGGGGGCGGTGACGATGGCGATGTTTGCGGCGATGTGTGAGCGGACGGAGAGTCTGTTCTGGCAACAAAACATCGCCGCCCTCGATGATAGCCGCAGGGCTCTTGCCGCTCTCGATACGGTTCTCGAAGCGCGTTGCGGCCGCGATGCGCCGGGCTTGGGCGCGATCGGCAATGCGATCACCGATATCCTCAATCTCACCGAACTATGGCTTGCCAAACGGCAGTCGGC
>JAJZVE010000016.1 GCA_021845835.1 Pseudomonadota bacterium
GATCGGCTACCTGGAGCGCCAGCCCTTTGCCTATAGCGACTTCTACTTTCCCGAATGGGTCGGTTCCCAGATTCAAAAAGCAGACGCCCGGATCGGCCTGCCGATCATTCGCATCGTCGAGCAGAAGATCGGGCAACGCATTGTCCGCGCGGAGCAGATCGTGGAGCCGATGCCGGCCAATGCCGTGACGGCAAAGCACCTGGGCATCAAGCCGAAGACGCCGCTGCTGGAAGTGGTGCGGACCTATTACGTTGCCTCCGGGCGTCCGGTCGAGGTCGCGGTCGTCCGCTACCACCCGGAGCGCTACCGCTACACCGTCGAACTGGTGACCAGTCCCGTTTGAGGCGCGGGCCGCGCGCCGGCATCAACCACGTCGCGGCAGCGCTGCCATCCCCTCCGCCGGCGCGATCTGCAGTGCGGCCGCGACGATCGCGGCCTGTTCGCTGTCGTGCCGGTCGATCGAGCCGCCGGCGGCCGCGGCCATCGGCGGGCGGCCGGCATAGGACGGCGCAATCGCCGGCATGATTCCGGCCAGTTGTTCGCGCACGAAGCTCCACGCGCCCTGGTTGCGCGGCTCCTCCTGGCACCAGACCGGCATTGCCCCGGCAAGCCGCGCCAGTGTTTCGGCGATCTCCGCTGCGGGAAACGGGTAGAGCTGCTCGACGCGCACCACCGCCACGTCCGCGACGCCGCTGCGCGCCAGCGCCGCATCCAGCGCGTAGCAGATCTTGCCCGAACACAGCACGACCCGCCGGCACGGCGCCACCGTCGGCGGCCTGACCAGCAGCGGGCGGAACGCGGTGCCCGGAGCGATGTCGGCGATGCGGGAGGTGCAGTTGCGGTCGCGCAGCAGCGACTTCGGCGCGATCAGGAACAGCGGCTTGCGGCGCGGGTCACGCGCCTGCCGGCGCAGCAGATGGAACAGGTTGGCCGGGCTGGAGGGATTGGCGACGATGATGTTGTCGCCCGCGCACGCCTGCAGGATCCGCTCGATGCGCGCCGAGGAATGGTCGGGCCCCTGTCCTTCCAGCCCGTGCGGCAGCGCGATCACGAGACCGGATCGCAACCGCCATTTCGCCTCGGCGGTGGCGATGTACTGGTCCACCACCACCTGCGCGCCGTTGAGGAAGTCGCCGAACTGCGCTTCCCAGATGACCAGACGGTCGGCATCGGCGAGGCTGAACCCGTACTCGAAGCCGAGCACCCCGTATTCGGACAGCGGCGAGTTGATCGCGTCGAACCGTGCCTTGCCCCGTGCCGCGGCGGCGAGCGGCGTGGCGGTGCGTCCGCTGGTCCGGTCGTGCAGCGTCAGATGGCGCTGCGTGAACGTGCCGCGCACGCTGTCCTGCCCGCTCAGGCGCACCGAGGTCCCGTCGGCCAGCAGCGAGGCGAAGCACAGCGCCTCGGCGGTGGCCATGTTGAAGCCGCTGTCCCGTTCGATCGAGTCGAGCCGCGCGCGGAGGAAGTTGCGCACCTTCGGGTCGGGGTCGATGCCGTCGGGGGTGGCGCAGATCGGCTGCGCCAGCGCCATCAGGCGATCCCTGTCGATGCCGGTGGGGGCCTGGCGCGCGGCGGCGGGTTGCGTCGTCGCTGCGGCGAAGACATCGGTCTCGCCGGCGGCCCGATCGGGCCGGACGCGGTCGGCGGTCGCGAAGGCTGCGTCCAGTGCCGCGTGGAAGTGCTGCCGGCGTGCTTCGGCGGCGGCGTAGGCGGACAACGAGCGGGCGCGGACCAGCGCGGCATAGGCGGCGGGCAGAGCGGGATGCGCGTCGATCGCCGCCCAGGTGCGCGGCTGGGTGAAGCGGGGCTCGTCGAGTTCGTTGTGGCCGTTGCGGCGGTAGCACACCAGGTCGATGATCGCGTCCCGTCCGCTGCGGTTGCGCCAGGCGACGGCGACGCGGGCGAGCGCGGCCGCGGCGATCGGGTCGTCGCCGTTCACGTGCAGGATCGGCACGCCGAAAGCCTTGCCGATATCGGTCGCGCAGGGCGCGGAGCGGCCTTCCTCCGGCGGGGTGGTGAAGCCGATCTGGTTGTTGACCACCAGATGGATCGTGCCGCCGACCCGGTAGCCGTCGAGGCCGGCAAGCTGGAACAGTTCGCTCACCAGGCCCTGCCCCGCGAACGCGGCGTCGGTGTGCATCAGCAGCGGCAGCACGGTGCCGCCGCGATCCGCGTCCGCGCGCCGCTCCTGCCGCGCCCGCGCGGCACCCAGCGCGACGGCGGCGACGACCGTAAGGTGCGACGGGTGCGGCAGCAGCCGGACATCGAGCACGCCGATGCCGCTGTCGAACGGCGCGGCAAGCCCGTTGTGATACGGCACGTCGCCGGTGAAGCCGGCGTCGCCGCCGCTGCTGTCGCGGCCCTTGACCTCGGCGATCAGCGCCGGCAGCGACTTGCCGAGCACGGTCGCGAGCGTGGCCAGCCGTCCGCGATGCATGCCGCCGATCACCACCTCGCGGCACCCGTGCGCGGCGGCCGAGCGCAAGGTCTCCCGGAGGATCACCGTTGCCGACTCCGCGCCTTCGATGCCGAAGCGCTTGCTGGTCGGCCATTTGGTGCGGAAGAAGCGCTCGAACGTGTCGGCCAGCAGCACGGCTTCGAGCGTCCGCGCCAGCAGCGCATCGTCGGGGACGGCGGCGATCTCGCGCTCGAAGCGGTCGTACAGCCAGGCCTGATCGTCCGGATCGGCGACGTGGGCGGCCTCGATGGCGGCGCTGCCGGCATAGATCGCGTCGAGCCGCGCCGCCGCCGCTGCGGGGTCGAGAACCAGGTCCTGGCCGCCGAGAACCAGGCGCAGCGTGCCGCGGCCGAGGCGTCGGCGCACCGCGGCGATCTCGGGCGAAGCCGCTCGCGGCCGCAGGCCGAGCGGGTCCAGCGCCGCCTGCCGATGACCGGACCGGCGGTAGGCGGACAGCAGGCTCTCGGCCAGCAGCGCGGCATCGGCGGTCCCCGGCCCGCCGCCGTCCAGCGCGGCGAAATGGCACCGCCAGTCTGCCGGCACCGCTGCCGGATCGCGCAGGTAGCGCGCATACAGATCGAGGAAATACGAGGCGTCGCCGGCGGCCGGGACAGTCATGGCGCGCGAGGCTGCCAGCAAGTCCCTGCCGCAACAAGGGCGCCGGAAGCCCCGCCAGCGCAGACTCCCTGATTTACGGAAAACCCCTTGCCCAGGCGGCGCCGCCGCCGCAAACCAGCAGCGACGGAGTGCCAGCCATGATCCAGCTTCCCGCCCCGAAACCCGACGTGCTCGCCCGCCGCGACGCCATCGTCGCCGGGCTGCGGCGACTGCTGCCCGCAAGCGGCGTCATCGCCGAGCCGATCCGGCTCAAGCCCTACGAAACCGACGGGCTGGCCGCCTACAAGCAGACGCCGCTCGCCGTCGTGCTGCCGGAGACCACCGAGCAGGTCGCGGCTGTCATGCGCTTCCTGCACCACGAAGGCGTGCGCACGGTGCCGCGCGGCGCCGGCACCAGCCTGTCGGGCGGCGCGCTGCCGCTGGCGGATGCCGTCGTGGTCGGGCTGATGCGCATGAACCGCATCCTCGCCATCGACTATGCCGACCGCTGCGCGACCGTGCAGGCCGGCGTGACCAATGTCGGCATCACCCAGGCGGTGCAGGCGCAGGGGTTCTTCTATGCGCCCGACCCGTCGAGCCAGCTTGCCTGCATGATCGGCGGCAATGTCGGCATGAATTCCGGCGGCGCGCACTGCCTGCGCTACGGCGTCACCGCCAACAACCTGCTCGGCCTGAAGATCGTCAGCGTTGCCGGCGACGTGATCGACATCGGCGGCGCGCATCTGGACGCCGCCGGCTACGACTGGCTCGGCCTGCTCACCGGCAGCGAGGGGCAACTGGCCGTCATCACCGAAGTGACCGTGCGCATCCTGCGCTCTCCCGAAGGGGCGCGGGCGATGCTGGCGGCGTTCCGATCCAACGAGGTCGCCGGCGCCTGCGTCGATGCCATCATCGCCTCCGGCATCATCCCGGTCGCGCTGGAGTTCATGGACCGCCCCGCCATCCACGCCTGCGAAGCCTTCGCCCATGCCGGCTACCCGCTGGACGCCGAGGCGATGCTGATCATCGAGGTGGAGGGCAGCGCCGCCGAACAGGACTGGCTGCTCGGCCGCATCCGCGAAATCTGCGAACGCCACGACCCGATCAGCCTGAAGGTGTCGCAATCGGCCGAGGAATCGGCGGCGATCTGGAAGGGGCGGAAAGGCGCGTTCGGCGCGGTCGGGCGGATCAGCCCCGACTATCTCTGCATGGACGGCACCATCCCGACCAGCCGCCTGCCCGACGTGCTGCGCCGCATCGGCGAGATGAGCGCGCATTACGGGTTGCAGGTCGCCAACATCTTCCATGCCGGCGACGGCAACCTGCATCCGCTGATCATGTTCGACGCCAACGACCCGGCGAGCTTCGCCCGCGCCGAGACATTCGGCGCCGAGGTGCTGAAGCTGTGCGTCGAGGTCGGCGGCTGCCTGACCGGCGAGCATGGCGTCGGCGTCGAGAAGCGCGACCTGATGGGCGTGCAGTTCACCGCGACCGAACTCGCGCAGCAGCGCCGCATCAAGGACGCCTTCGATCCCGGCTGGCTGCTCAACCCGGCCAAGGTGTTCCCGCTGACCGACCCGTTGCCGCGGGCGGCATGAGCGCCGCCATCGCACCCGCCGAGGAAGCCGGGATCCTCGCCGAAGTCGCCGCGGCGCATAACGACGGCACGCCGCTGGAGATCACCGGCCGCGGCAGCAAGCGCGGCATGCTGCGCCCGGTGCAGGCGGCGCGCGGCCTGTCGCTCGCCGCCCATGCCGGCATCACGCTCTACTCGCCGCAGGAACTGGTGCTTTCCGCCAGGGCCGGCACGCCGCTCGCCGAGATCGAGGGCGCCGTCGCGGCGCGCGGCCAGCATGTGATCTCCGAGCCGCCTGACCTCGGCGCGCTGCTGGGCAATACGGCGCCGCAGACGCTGGGCGGCGTGGTGGCGGCGAACCTGTCCGGGCCGCGCCGGGTCGCCTGGGGGGCGACGCGCGACCATGTGCTCGGCGTGCGCGCGGTGAACGGGCGCGGCGAACTGATCCGCTCCGGCGGGCGGGTGCTGAAGAACGTCACCGGTCTCGATCTGTGCAAGCTGCTTGCCGGCAGCCACGGCACGCTCGCGGTGCTGACCGAGATCACGCTGAAGGTGCTGCCGGCGCCCGAACGCCGCGGCACGGTGGCGCTGGCGGGACTGGACCCGGGGCAGGGGGTCGCGGCGCTGTCGGCCGCCCTCGGCTCGCCCTATGGCGTCTCTGCCGCCGCCTACCTGCCGGCCGACGCGGCTTCGACCGTGCCGGCGCTGGCCTGGCTGGGCGGGCCGGTCACGCTCGCCCGCATCGAGGATTTTGCCACCTCCGTCGCCTACCGCACCGACAGGCTGCGTGCCGATCTGGCGCCGTTCGGCGGCGCCGAGCTGCTCGACGACGCGGCAAGCCGCGCCGCCTGGGCCGCCATCCGCGACGCTGCGCCGCTGCACGGCGAGAGCGGCGCGATCTGGCGCGTCTCCGTCCGCCCCTCCGCCGGCCCGGGCGTGGTGGCGGCGGTGACGCGCGCCTTCGCCGCGCGCTGGTTCATGGACTGGGGCGGCGGCCTCGTCTGGCTCGCCGGCCCGGCGACCGAGGCCGCCCATGACGCCGTCATGGCGGCGGCCCGCGCCGCCGGCGGCACCTGGATGCTGCTGCGCGCCCCGGACGCCCTGCGCGCCGCCGTGCCGGTGATCCCGCAGGAGCCGGCGGCGCTGGCGCGCATCACGGCCTCGGTGAAGGCGGCGTTCGATCCGCGGGGGATTCTCAATCCCGGAAGGCTCTACGCGGGCGTTTGACCGGCACCGTCGCGCCGCGCTGGCAGCCGCGCACGGCCGGGGTTACAATACATGGCATGGACACCGCCCCGCGCTCTGACGACGCCGCCCCCGGCGCCCGCCCCGAGACCGAGGCTGACCGGCGGCGCCGCATCGCCTGGGAGGCGGCCAGGATCGCCGAGGCCGACGCTTCGGCCGCCGCCGGCCGGCTGGTCGATGCGGCCGAGGTTGACGCCTGGATCGACAGCATCGGCACCGACCAGGAGCTTCCCGTGCCGCAGTCCCGCCGCTGATCCGGCGCTCGCGTGCCGCGAAGCCTGCGCTATGCGGACGAGGCGCTCGCCGACCTCGACGCGATCCGCCGCTGGTTGAGCCAGCCGGGTTCGGGATCGGCGGCACGGCGCAAGCTGGCGGCGATCCGGGACTCGATCAGATACCTGCGCGATCATCCCTGCCTGCATACGTTCGGCGACCATCCGGGTGTGCGGGAGTTGCCCTGCAACGGCGGCTATCGCGTGCTGTATCGGGTGCATCCGGACACAGGCCGCAATGACACGGCGGGCGGCGTGCTGGTGCTGCGCGTGTTCGGGCCGGGCCAGTCGCGCGAGCTTCTCTGATCCTGGGCGATCATTGGTCCCCGATGGGAACACTTGCGACGCCGTTGGGCTTATGCGCAGTCGGATGACAAGCCGGATGGTGCGCCGCGCCGCCGTGCCGGTGATCCCGCAGGAGCCGGCGGCGCTGGCGCGCATCACGGCCTCGGTGAAGGCGGCGTTCGATCCGAAGGGGATTCTGAATCCCGGGCGGATGTACGCGGGGGTTTAGCCGGGTTTAGGTAGGGTGGAAAAGCGAAGCGCCTTCCACCATGCGCGAGAAGGTGGAAGGCGCTTCGCTGTTCCACCCTACGCTTGCTCGCCGACCTCGACGCGATCCGCCGCTGGTTGAGCCAGCGAGCGTAGCCCGGAACCACGAAACTTCGTAGGGCGGGCAACGCCCGCCGCCGCAACCCCCCGCCGCTCGGACGCGGGAGGCGAGGATGCCGAGGGCGGAAGATGACATTCGGGCGCCCGCCGCGGACGCGCCAGCGGCCGGCGATCTGCCCGCCGGCGCGTTCTCCGACGAGGCCGGAGAAGAACATCGCGAACAGCGACACGCCGGGATGCCTGAAGTCGAGCCCCGGGGTGGCCGACAGGTAGTTCGGCATCCAGGTCAGCAGGCCATAGAAGACGGCATTGAAGAACATCCGGTGTTGTGTAGTCGCCGATGAAACGTTCGTCCGGTCGGTCTCAGCCCGGCGAAATCAGCGGCAGCCTGGGAAAATACGTCCGATAGCGCGCTGCATCCCGCGTCATCAGCCGATATCCGGCGATGGCCGCATGGGCGCCGATGAAGAAATCCGGAAGCGGTGATTGCCTTGCTCCGCCCCGCTGTCGATAGGCCAGGAACGACTTGCCGGCGAGAAAGGCGGCTTCGTAGGGAATTGCTTCGCGATCGAACATGGTTGTCGGAAGCGCCGCATCGAGATCCTCGATCCGCGAATACCGGATCGACACCTCGGCATAGATGACGGGATTGATGACCAGGCGATAGCGATCGGCGGCGCGTTCGATCGCCGCCGCCGACCACGCAAGCCAGCGCGCGTCTTCCGTCATCACGTCGAGAAGGACGTTGGCGTCGATCAATACGGCCGTCATTCAGTCATCGCGGGTCAGCGCCATGATGGCGTCCGTGCTCATCGCGACGTCGCCTCGGCCCCGCAGATGGGCGACAAGGCGGGCGCCGCGACCTTTTCCGTTACGGGCCGCGGCGCGAACGATGCGCACGACCTTGCCGTCGAACTCGAAGTCCACCTCCGTCTCAGGCAGCAGCCCCGCCCGCTCGCGGATCTCGGCCGGAATCGTCACCTGCCCTTTGGATGTAATGCGCACGGGCCTCTCCTTACTCTTACAAGTAAGAGTAAGAATTTCGGTGTCGGCTTTCAAGGCTTCGCGCCAGGAGGAGCCTCGGCCGCGGCGGCCCGAAAAAGCCGGTATTATGCAGCGCGCGGCGCGCGCGCTCACGCGCCAGCCGTTCGCGGAGGGCCACGATGACCGCCTCGGGCAGGCTCTCGCCGGTCAGTCGCGCGAGGCTGTGCGCCAGTTCGTCGGCTTCGGTTGTGTCGATGCTCAGCGCCATGTGGGCCTCATCGTCCGGACGCATCATCCGGATAGAGGCACCGGGCATCCATTGCCGGTTTGTTCATCGGCGACACCCCGTCATCGCGCTGCTGCGCCGACGGTTCCGGCGGTCCTGTGCTATAATGTTTTGTCCTGACCGGAAGCGCGCATGGACACTCTGCCGATCAACAAGGCCTTCACGCTGATCGAACCCGGGCCGGTCGTGCTGGTCACGACCCATGACGGTCGCAAAGACAATGTCATGGCCATCAGTTGGACGATGGTGCTCGATTTCGCGGCGTCGTTTGCCCTGACCACCGGGTCCTGGAACCATTCCTTCGCCGCATTGCAGGCGACGAAGGAATGCGTGATCGCCGTTCCCACCGTGGACATGATCGATACGGTCGTCGGCGTGGGGACATGCTCCGGCCGCGACGTGGACAAATTCGAAAAATTCCGCCTGACGCGCGCCAGGGCCCGGCATGTCCGCCCGCCGCTGATCAGGGAATGCGTGGCGAATATCGAATGCCGGGTCGTCGATATCGTCGAACGCTACAGCATCGTGGTTCTGGAAGGCGTCGCCGCGTATTTCGACGGTGCCCGCAAGGAAAAGCGGACCATTCACGCCATCGGCGACGGCACGTTTGTCGTGGATGGGCGCAGGATCGACAGGAAGGAGATGATGCGCGCCAAATTGCCGCCCGGACTATAAAGTAGAGTTGGCTTCAGCCCACCGTCGCAAACTGAAATAACAACGCGGTGCGGCATTTTGTTTTGGTGGGCTGAAGCCCACCCTGCGGCATGACGACGCCATGACTATACCAAGATCGCACCGTGCAGCCCAGATACATTCCTGATCTGTGCAATCTGTGTCATCTGTGGATAACTCCTTCTTCTTATCCGCGCCATCTGCGGATACCCCTTCCTCTCACCCGCGCCGTCGATCCGCCCACGCCAGGAATCCCGCTTGCCCAGCTCCCCACCTCCATGTTCCTATTCCGTTCGTGTTCCCCGCCACGAACCCCGCCCCGGCCGCGCGCTTCATCCTCATCATCGACCTGCTGTGCCGCGTCATCGCCGCGGCGGCGGTGAAGAACCCGCTCGCGGCGCCCTGGCTGCTGCTGTGGCCGCGCCTCCGCCGCCTTGCCACCCGCTTCGCCGGCCTCGCCGCCCGCGTCGCGGCCGGAAGGCGTCCCACCCGGGCGCGGCCCCGCCCGGCCGTCGCGCGGTCCCGCTCGCCGTATCGGCCCCTGCCGCGCGGCTTCGCCTGGCTGCTCCGGCTGGTGCCGGAGGCGGCTTCGGCCGGCTCGCAACTGCAACACCTGCTGGCGGCGCCGGAGATGGCGGACCTGCTCTCGGCCGCGCCGCAGGCCGGGCGCCTGCTGCGCCCGCTGTGCCGGATGCTGGGGGTGCGCCCGCCGCCCGGCCTGACGCTGCCGCCGCGGCCCGCCCGGCCGCATGCGGCACTCGGCCGTCCCGCCGCGGGCCGCCCATCCCCGGCCATGCCGCCGCACGGCCCGCCGCCGCCGCAAGCCCGCCCCGCGCCGCGGTCGGGCGGTCGCAATGACCCGCTTGGCAAGCAGCGTGCGAACCGGGACACTGGGCGGCATCATGCAAACCAGCTTCACCGCCGAGCAACTGCGCGACCCCGGCATCGCCGCCGCCAACCAGATCCTGCGTACCTGCGTGCATTGCGGCTTCTGCACCGCGACCTGCCCGACCTTCGTGCTGCTCGGCGACGAGCTGGACAGTCCGCGCGGGCGCATCTACCTGATCAAGGACATGCTGGAATCGGGCCGCCCGGCGACCGAGGAGGTGGCGCGGCACGTCGATCGCTGCCTGTCCTGCCTGTCCTGCATGACCACCTGTCCGTCCGGCGTGCATTACATGCACCTCGTCGATCATGCGCGCACGGTGATCGCCGACACCTATCGCCGCCCCTGGCATGACCGGCTGATCCGCTCGCTGCTCGCCGCCGTGGTGCCGCAGGCCGGGCGGTTCCGGCTGGCGATGCGCGCCGCGGCGCTCGGCCGCCCGCTCGCCGCGCTGCTGCCCCGCCGCCATCCGCTCGGCAAGCGGCTGCGCGCCATGCTCGCCCTCGCGCCCGCCCGCCTGCCGCGGCGCGGCGCGCTGGACGGGGCGCGCGTCCATCCGGCGCAAGGGGAGCGTCGCGCCCGCGTGGCGCTGCTGGCCGGCTGCGCGCAGCGCGTGCTGGACCCGGAGATCAACGACGCCACCATCCGCCTGCTCACCCGCCTCGGCGTCGAGGTGGTGGTGGCGCGCGGCGCCGGCTGCTGCGGCGCGCTGACGCACCACATGGGCCGGCACGATGTGGCGATGGCCAGCGCGCGCGCCAACATCGCGGCCTGGACGCGCGAGATCGAGGGCGCGGGGCTGGACGCCATCATCATCAACACCTCCGGCTGCGGCACCACGGTCAAGGACTACGGCTTCATGTTCCGCAGCGAGCCGGCGCCCTGGCGCGCGCGGGCGGAACGGGTGTCGGCGCTGACGGTGGATGTCAGCGAGTTCCTTGCCCGCATCGGCTACGCGCCGACGCGCCCGCCGCCGGGCCTGACGGTCGCCTATCACGCCGCCTGCAGCCTGCAGCACGGCCAGCGCATCACCGCCGAGCCGAAGGCGCTGCTGCGCAAGGCCGGCTTCCGCGTGGTCGAGCCGGCGGAGGGGCATCTGTGCTGCGGCTCGGCCGGCACGTACAACATGCTGCAACCCGACATTGCCGCCGACCTGCGTGCGCGCAAGCTGGACGCGATCCGCGCCACCGCGCCCGACCTGATCGCCGCCGGCAATATCGGCTGCCTGACGCAACTCGCCGGCGGCGGGCTGCCGGGCGTGCATACCGTCGTGCTGCTCGACTGGATGGCGGGCGGGCCGCGTCCGGCGGCGCTCGGGGAATTGGCGCCGGCGGCTTGAAACCGCCGCCGCTGCGGCGCGATCATGGCGGCATGAGGATGGGTCTGCCGATCGCGCTGCTCTGCGTCGCGCTGGCCGCCGCGCCGGCGGCGGCGGCCGAGACGCCGGCACAGGCGCGGCAGGCGCAGCTCGACCGGCTGTTCAAGGCGCTGCGCGCCGCGCCCGACGAGGCGACGGCCGGAATGCTGGAAGGCCGCATCCGGCATCTGTGGCTGACGCAGGCCACGCCCGCGGTCGCGCTGCTGATGGCGCGCGGCGACCGCGACCTGGCCAACGACGCCGACGGCGAGGCGGTGGCGGATTTCAGCGCGGTGCTGGAGCTGGCCCCGGATTTCGCAGAGGGCTACACGCATCGCGCGGTGGCGCGCGCCGCGACGGGGGATGCGGCCGGCGCGGTGCGCGACATCCAGGCGGCGCTGCAGCGCGATCCGCGCAGCTTCCCGGCATTGCAGAGCCTGTCGCGCATCGCCGAGCAGCAGGGCAACTGGCAGGGCGCGCTCGATGCCTGGCAGAAGGCGCTCGACATCGACCCGCGCATGCCCGGCGGCATCGAGCGGCTGGACATGCTGCAGAAAAAGGTCGAAGGCGAGCCGGCCTGAGCGGCGGCGCCGCGACGGGTCAGGCGGCGGCGCGCGGGCCGGCGAACGCCGCCGCCCGCGCCGCCAGCGCCGCGCGCACCGCCGGCGGCAGTTGCCGGGGCGACCTGCAGCGCGGATAGGGCAGTTCCTCGGCCTCCGGCGCGGGCGCGGGACGGTCGGCGGCGTTGTCGAACACCAGGTCCTCCGCGCCGGCCAGGAAGCTCTCCGCCGGCGTGCCCTCGGCGAGCAGCAGGGCGTGACCGTCCAGTTCGACGTGCCACCAGACCAGATGCTCCGGCACCCGCGACTCGCGCCGGATGCTGCTGCCGTTCACCAGCGCGCCCGCCTGCGCGAGCACGCCGCCGACCAGCAGCGCATGCCCGGGCGAGAGCAGCAGGTCGCGGGTGGGGACGTTCGGCGCCAGCGCGCCGGCGGACACGCGGACCGGCCAACTGCGCAGCGGGTCGGCGAAGCGGGTGGCGACGCTCTGCCGGCCGATCCAGCGCACCGGCGCCACGGCGCCATCGGCGCGGCGCACCAGGTCGCCCGGCCGCAGCGTCTCCACCGCCGCCTCGCCGGTCGCGGTGGCGATCCGCGTGCCGGGCGCGAAGCAGAGGGCGGAGGCGACCGAAAACCCCATCACGTTGAGCTCGGTCAGGTCGGTGGACGACACCGGATATCTCTGGCCGGTGCCGATATAGGCGTCGAAGGAATCGGGGCTGGGCGTGGACGCCCAGTCGCCGGGATCGGCGGTGGTGCTGTAGTTGGCAAGATCGGTGGTGCCGCCGTTGTCGGAAAAATAGGACGCCGTGGAGGTGGACGTGCTGGTCGAAACGGTGGTGCCGGGCGCGGTGTAGCGGAACAGGTCGAGCACGGAGAGATCGCCCGTCGTGCCGCCAAGCGCGGTGAACCGGCCGAGCGCATGAGTGAGTTCATGCAGGGCGATGCCGTTGAAGTCGTACTCGCCCGACGGCACCGCACCGCTGGTGCTGTAGTCGAACGTGTAGCTGCTGGAAAAGCCGACATAGCCGGTTGTGGGATCGGACGGGACGTGAAGGCCCAGCTTCGCCATCTGCGTGCCCCAGGCCGCCGCCTGGGCGTTCGTCACCCAGACGTTGGCGTTGCCCGGATCGCTCGCCGGCATGCTGGCGTAGGCCGATGTCGTTGCCGCCGTCTGCGGCAGGCTCTTCAGGATCGACTCCACCTCGGTGTAGGTAAGGTTGTAGCCTCCGGATGGCCCGCCTTCGGCCAGTGCGTTGCCGCTCAGGCTCTGGCCATCCACTTCGTTCCAGCCGACACCGATGGTGATGGTGGCGTTGTTGGTGATGACGCCGTCGAGATAGGTTGCCGCCGCCTGCACCGCGTTCTCGAACGTCGTCTGCTGCGACGCTGACAGGGTGCTGACGCTGGAGTCGAAGCTGAGCTTGATGTCCATAAGGCCTGCCGGGCGGGCGGAACGGATTGGCAGTGTAGTCCGTTGCGTGTCCGTGACACAACGGTCGCGGGTCGGTGAAGGGGGCAGAATGACACGATGGACACGCCGGCGGCGCGGCCTTGCCGCGTCCATCCTGGCAGGTGCGCTGGCGCTGGCGCCCGGCGGGCCGGCCGCGGCGCAGCCGGCGCCGTCGCGGCTGGACGCGATCCTGGCCGGCGGCCGGCTGCGCGTCGGCATGCCGGGCGACTACGCGCCCTTCGGCGTTCGCGATGCCGCGAGCGGCGCGTGGCGGGGGCTGGACGTGGACGAGGCCGCGGCGATGGCGCGGGCGCTCGGGGTCGGACTCGAACTCGTGCAGACGAGCTGGAAGGCGCTGCTGCCGGACCTGCTGGCCGGGAAGTTCGACATCGGCGCCGGCGGCGTGTCGGTCACGCTGGCCCGGCAGGCGCGCGCGTTCTATTCGGCGCCGCTGCTGCGCGACGGCAAGACACCGATCGCCGCCTGCGCGAACGCCGATAAATTCCAGACGCTGTCACAAATCGACCGGCCGGGCGTGCGGGTGCTGACCAACCCCGGCGGCACCAACGAAGCGTTCGACCGCGCCCGGCTGCACGCCGCCGAGATCGTGGTGTTCCCCGACAACACGCGCATCTTCGATGAACTGGCGGCTGGTCGTGGCGACCTGATGATCACCGACGCGACCGAGGCGATGCTGCAGCACCGCCTGCATCCCGACCTGTGCGCGCTGCATCCCGACCATCCCTTCGACGTGAGCGAGAAGGCGTATCTGCTGCCGCGTGACGTGCCGCTGCAGCAATGGGTCGATCAGTTCCTGCACCTGCAGCGCGAGAGCGGCGAATTGCCGGCGCTGATCGCGAAATGGCTGCAATGAACCCCCTCCGGAGTGCGTAGTCCGCGCGGCGCGGGCGCTACGCCGAACCGCCAGCTTCTCCACGCACGGCCGCACGCGGCAAGCTGCCGGCGTTGCGCCGCGTCGCTGACGACGGCGCTGACACAACGGAGGATGTCTGCATGAAATCGCTTCTCTGCGTGGCCGCCGCGCTGTTCACTCTGGCGCTGACGGTGCCGCCGGCATTCGCGGTCGGCGGGCATGCCGCAGGCTTCAACGGCAACGGCAACGGCAACGGCAACACCGGCAATTTCAACGGCAACGGCAACGGCAACAACAACCACGGCACGCTGAACGGCAACCTGAACGGCAACAACAACTTCGGCAGCTTCAACGGCAACCTGAACGGCAACAACAACCACGGCATGCTGAACGGCAACGTCAACGGCAACAACAACGCCGGCTTCGTCAACGGCAACGTCAACGGCAACAACAACCACGGCACGCTGAACGGCAACGCCAACGGCAACTACAACAGCGGCAGCTTCAACGGCAACGCCAACGGCAATGTCAACGGCGGACACGGCTTCGGCTTCGGCTGGTAGGAGAACGCCGGCGCTTCAGGCGGCGCTGCGCTCCGAACGCGGCGCCGCCGCGACGCCCAGCACCGCGAGCTGGGTGCGGTTGCGGGCGCGCAGCTTGGTCATGATGCTGCGCACATGCACTTTCACCGTCGCTTCCGCGATCGCCAGTTCGTGCGCGATCTGCTTGTTCGGCTTGCCCAGGCGCAGCAGCGTCAGCACGTCGCGTTCGCGCCGCGTCAGCCCGAAGGCGTCGCCCGCGCCCGCACGTGTCCCGCCGTCGGGCAGCGTCGGCGGCGGGATATAGGTGCCGCCGGCCAGCATCAGCGCCACTGCCGCCGCAAGCGTGTCCGGGCCGAGCGAGGTCGGCAGGTAGCCGCGCAGCCGCAGCCTGAGCGCGGCGATGGCCAGCATCGCGTCCTCGCGGTCGGCGATGACGGCGACCGGCACGCCGGCAAAACGGGTGCGGATCTCGGCCAGGCGCTGCAGCACCGTCGCTTCGTCCACGCGCGCGGCGTGGATGTTGAGCAGCACCGCATGGGGTGGCGCCGCCACGGCTTCGGCGGCGTCCGCGACGCTATCGAGCGCGAAGCCGCCGGCATGGCGGCGCAGCATGTCGGCGAGGCATTCGCGCGTCAGCGTCGCCGCGTCGATCAGCAGCACGCGCCGTCGCGACCCGGGCTGATCCCGACGGGAAGCCGCGCGCGCCATCGCGTCGTCCATCCTTGCCCCGCATCGACTCTGATGCAGAGAAAATTCCATATGCAATCGGGATTGCGCAAGACGATACAGTGACAAGATGCTGTGGAACTTCACGTAATGCAAGTAAGCACGCACTGTTCGCCCGGCGGTTGGGCCCACGGCACCGCAGGTGGAATTGGCCGCGACCGTGCATTAGGCCCGGTTGCGCCGCGAGGTTTACAGCACGGAGAAGGTGATCGGCAGACTCACCCGCAGGAAATATTTCGGGGTATCGCTGGTCAGGCCGACGCCCACGCTTACGTCCAGCAGCGTGTGCGGCGCCACGATCACCGCGACGCCGGCCACCAGCGTCGCCTGCGTCAGCCCCGAGCCGACCAGCGTCGTGCCGTCGTGCGTGGCGTCGGTGAGGAAGCGCTGGTTCAGTTGCAGGCGCAGTGTCGTCTCCGGCGAGGCGGAGAGATAGGCGCCGAAACTGGTGTCGAACTCGTTGCCCGGCGAGATGCCGGGCGCCGGCAGCCCCTTGCCGAAGCCGAGACCGGCGGCGAGCGCGATCGGGTCCACCTGCTTGACCGCCGTCAGCAGGCCGCGCACCAGCGGAAAGCCGTTGCCGAGGTCGAAGCCGTCCACCACGCCGCCGGTATTGGCACTGTACTGCACGGCCGCAATCACGTCCGGGCGCCAGGGACCCTCGGTCAGCACCTGCTTGTACAGCGTCGCGGTCACGTCGCTCATGCCGCCGCCGCTGCCGGTGCCGGTGATCGTCTGCCCGGCCAGGCCGACGGTGACGTTGGTGCGCTGGTCGAGATAGCGATACGGCACGTCCACTTCGACCTGCGTGCCGAACGGCAGGCCGGCGCGCACCGCGATGTCGCCGATGTAGTTGTTTTGCCGCAATTGGGCGTTGGCGACCGTGGTGGTGCCGAGCGCGCCGCCGGTGTTGAGGAAGGATGGGAACGAGATCTCGTTGCGCGCGTAGGTGAAAGCGGGTTCGATCTGCACGCCGCCGCTGGGCAGCAGCGCGAAACCTTGCGCGATCAGCGTCTGGTTCAGGGCCTTTTCGGCGGCGACCAGGTCGACCGCCATCTGCCCGCCCCCCTGGCTTCCCTGGCCACTTTCCTGGGAGGCCGGCGCCTGCTGCGCACGTGCCTCCGCTGCGGCAACCGCCAGCAGGCAGGCCGCCGCCACCGTCCGCGCCGTTCGCCCCATTCTTATTTTTCCCCTGCGCGCTTGATCACGAAAGCGACATGGCCGAGCGGCTTCAGCTCGATCCAGGTGTCCTGAAACCGCCAGAGCGGCATTACACGATTACCGAATGCCGGGTCCGCCAGCACCACCCGGTCGCCGACGATGCCGCGAAACACCACGAAATGATTATATCCGTAGAGACGCAGCGGAACAATCGCAGGTGCCACGGCGATCAGGTCGTCCAGCGTCATTTGGCCGAGCCCCTCGGCGCGATAGCCGCGCGAGACGGCGTAGCGTTTCAGGTCAAGCAGAGAAAATCCCTCGCGGGCGCGAATGATCTGAGGATGTTCGAGGTATTCCTTGCGCGTCATCAGATGCAGCGCCACGTCGCGTTCGCTGACGTTGTCGTTGAATTTGAGGTGCAACAGCGTGGCTTCGGCGGCGGCGCCGCAACTGATGTCGAATTTCTGCACGGTCACGCCAAGTCTGCGCGCCTCCAGCAGCGAGACCATGTCGTGGCCGTACGCCGCCGCAGAGGCGAGCAGCAATCCTGACGCGAACGTGATGGCAGCGAGACGATGGGGCATGGCGGGTCAATAGCCCAGACCGGCCACCTGGGCCGCGAAGCTGCCGGTGCTGACGGCGAGCGTGGGGCCGACCACGACGGTTGCCGCGATGCCGCCTGAAACGGTGCCGCCGGCATTCGCCGCGATCCCCCAGCCCTGGCCGGCGCCGGGCAGGACGCTGCTGTGCAGCGGCGAGGCGTACGCCAGGAACGACAGCCAACTGCGTGTCATCGGCATGGCCCCGGCGTGCGGGTCGAAGGCGCCCGCGGTGATCCGGTCCAGCCAGGCGTCGGAGAGCAGCATCGCGGCCTGGGCGTGCCCGGCGGTGGCGGCGGCAAGCGTGATCGCCAGTGCGGCGCGGCTCACGGCCATGATGGATCGTTGCTGCACGGTATCCTCCCGACAGTACCATCGTGCGGACATCCCTCGTCGGAGTCGGCGAGTACCGCCGAGTGCCCCCGGCGCGTGCCTCGCCGATCCTGCCGACCTGGGCACGCCCGGCAGTCCGCTACGGGCTCATGCCGATCGAAATGCTGCCGCTGATGCCCGGCACGCGCGCCGGTCTCGTCAACGTCATCGACGGCCCGCCCGTGATCGTCACGTTCGAGGTGGCGTTGTTCGACGTGCCGACCGCGATGCCCAGCGCGTAGCCGGCACCGGCGCCGTAAATCGTGCTCGTTCCGGTCAGGGCGTCGGTCAGCGTGAAGAAGGAACTGGCGGCGTCGCCACTGGCCCACGCGACCACCAGCAGGCCGGCGGTCACACGGTCCAGTGCGGAGTCAGGAAGCACAGTGGCGGCCCGCGCCGGCACCGCCAGGGCGCTCGTCATGGCGATAGCAACGAAGACAGCAAGGACCGATTTTCTGGTCATTTGTTTTTTTCCCGACAGGTGGGGTGCCCTAGGCATGGGCACCCCATTCAGGTTGCGCGCGGCAGCGATCAGGCTCCGGGCCTGAGCAGCCCGGCCGCGTCCGTGTCGGGCCGCGCCTCGCGGCTCCGACCGCCGTGCGGTCAGGCGAGCGAGCTAGAAGGAGATCGACAGCGACGCGGCCCCCGAGCTCGAATGCGACACCGCTACCCAGTCGTTGGTGTATGTGCCGGTGTTGACCATAGTGCCGGTCCCGGCGACGGTTTCGCCCATCGACCACGCATTGGCGCCGGCGAGCGCGATGGCGATGCCGCCCGCCGTCACATTGTCCATCTGGTCCCCGGACAGCGTGACCGGGCCACCCGCGAACGCGGTGCCGGCGAGGCCGAGCGACAGCAGCGCGCCTGCCGTCAGCGACAGAAGCTTGCGAGACATTCCCTTACTCCATCGATTTATGGTTACCGCGGCCACAGGTAAACCCCCACCATCTGCACAGAATGTTGCCTTCTGTAGCAGTACCGGGGCAGTTCCCCCTTGACAGCGTCAAATGCCTAACGCGCCATTTTCTTCAAGGCAAGACAAAAAACCCGTGTACTGAACACTTCTAAACCCGGGTTGTAAATCGGCAGTTACTTCCTGCGAAGGAATGGCAACCGTATGTTCGTAGAAACGTGGCGATCACGTCATTGCGCGTTCTTTCCATCAACCGTACCGCGTAATCCGTCACGCAAACGAGATTGGA
>JAJZVE010000755.1 GCA_021845835.1 Pseudomonadota bacterium
GATCCGCCCCACGCATCCCCGGACATCCCAACTCCCCTATTCACGCAGAGAATCAAATCATGCCCGGTTCGACAAGGCCCTTTTTCCGCATCCTGTTAATGAAGCCCTGCGCATCGGCCTGGCCACAGGCGCCCCGGCCGTCCCCGAACGTCATGCGCTTCATCAAATAGCGGCCGTGCGGGCGACGGCGCCCGACAACATCCGTCGGTCCAGCAGATGCGCTGCCAACAGGATTGCACCGCGAAGTAACCAGAGTCAGAGCCGGACCCAGACGCAGCGGTGGTGCTGGCGGCGGGGGGCGGCCACTGACGCACGTGCTGTGCCCGACGCACGCGGGCGGTTCCGGCGTGTGGCATCCCCGCCGCGGTGTCAGGTTGTGGCCCGGCTCCGCGGCCCGCGGAGCCGCTTTTCTGCGCGCTACAGCGCCCCGCCGCGCCGCCCTGCCATCGCCCCCAGCCGCAGCCGCAGCGCGTTCAGCTTGATGAAGCCCTTGGCATCGACCTGGTCATAGGCGCCCTGGTCGTCCTCGAACGTGACGTGCTTCATCGAATACAGGCTGTGCGGGCTTTCGCGGCCGATGACGCCGACGTTGCCCTTGTAGAGCTTCACCCGCACGCGCCCGCTGACCGATGCCTGGCTGGCGTCGATCGCCGCCTGCAGCATCCGCCGCTCCGGGCTGAACCAGAAGCCGTAATAGATCAGCTCGGCATAGCGCGGCATCAACTGGTCCTTCAGATGCGCCGCCTCGCGGTCCAGCGTGATGCTCTCGATGCCGCGATGCGCCGCCAGCAGGATGGTGCCGCCCGGCGTTTCATAGACGCCGCGCGACTTCATGCCGACGAAGCGATTCTCCACCAGATCGAGCCGGCCGATGCCGTTCGCCCGCCCGAGCGCGTTCAGCCTGGTCAGCAGCGCCGCCGGCGACAGCCGCTCGCCGTCGATCGCCACCGGGTCGCCGCGCTCGAAGTCGATGCTGATGACCGTCGCCTGATCCGGCGCGTCCTCCGGGCGGATGGTGCGCTGATAGACGATCTCGTCCGGCGCCACCGCCGGGTCTTCGAGGATCTTTCCCTCCGAGGACGAGTGCAGCAGGTTGGCATCGACCGAGAACGGCGCCTCGCCGCGCTTGTCGCGGGCGATCGGGATCTGGTGGGCCTCCGCGAACTCCAGCAGCCGGGTGCGGCTGGTCAGCTCCCATTCGCGCCACGGCGCGATGATTTTTATGTCGGGCTTGAGCGCGTAATAGCTCAGTTCGAACCGCACCTGGTCGTTGCCCTTGCCGGTCGCGCCGTGCGCCACCGCATCGGCGCCGACCGCCTCCGCGATCTCGATCTGGCGTTGCGCGATCAGCGGGCGCGCGATCGAGGTGCCGAGCAGGTACTGGCCCTCGTACACGGTGTTCGCCCGGAACATCGGGAACACGAAGTCGCGGACGAAGGTCTCGCGCAGATCCTCGACGAAGACCTCCTTCACGCCGAACAACTCGGCCTTGCGCCGCGCCGGTTCCAGCTCCTCGCCCTGGCCGAGATCGGCAGTGAAGGTGACGACCTCGCAAGCGTAGGTCGTTTGCAGCCAGCGCAGGATCACGCTGGTATCCAGCCCGCCGGAATAGGCGAGCACGACCTTCTTCACGTCCTTCACTTGCATCGGCGCGGCGTCCCCGGCAGCGTTCTCGGAACGGCGCAGCTAGCGCCGCCGGAGCCGTGGCGCAAGCTGCTAGAAGTCGATGCAGCGGCCCTTGCGCTCCCAGTCGCCGTAGCGCGTCGGGTCCGGTCCCGGCGGACCGCCGATCTCCTTCGGGCGCGCCTCGGGCCGGGGCGGGCCTGGCTGGGCCGCGGGCTGCGGCGGGGCGGGGGATGCGGCGGGATCGGCGACGGTGTCGGGCATGGTGCGTATGTGGCACAGCGTGCGGCCGACGCAAGCGGCCCGCCTCGCCCGCCCTCCGCCACGCCGCGCCGGGGGGGCGCGACCCAAGCAGGTCCGTCGGCCGGCCCGTCCGCGCCACGACATCGGCGCGCGGCCCGTGCGATGCGGATCACCCTCTCGGCGCACCGCTGGCCGGTCCGTCTCGGCGTTCAGGAAGATGCCTGGCGCACCCGGAGAGATTCGAACTCCCAACCCCCAGATCCGTAGTCTGGTGCTCTATCCAATTGAGCTACGGGTGCATGCCGGCGGCGCGATGTAGCGGAACCGTCCCGGCCGCGCAAGCCGCGCCGGTCACGCCGCGAGGCGGTCCAGCGTTGCCACCACGGCTTGGCCCATCTGGGCGGTGGACGCGGCGGTGCAGCCGGGGGCCATCACGTCCGGCGTGCGCAGCCCGCCCGCCAGCACATCGCTGCACGCCGCCTCGATCAGCGCCGCGTCCTCCGCCAGCCCGAAGGAATAGCGCAGCAGCATGGCAAAGCTCAGGATCTGTGCCAGCGGGTTCGCCACCCCCTTGCCGGCGATGTCCGGCGCGCTGCCGTGGATCGGTTCGTAGAGCGCGCCGCGCCGCCCGTCCGCGCCCGGCGCGCCCAGCGTCGCCGAGGGCAGCATGCCCAGGCTGCCGGTCAGCATCGAGGCGAGATCGGACAGAATGTCGCCGAACAGGTTGGTCGTCACGATCACATCGAACTGGCGTGGATTGCGCACCAGCTGCATGGCGCAATTGTCGGCGTACATGTGGCTCAGCGCCACGTCGGCGTAGTCGCGCGCCTGCAGCGCCGTCACGGTCTGCCGCCACAGCAGCCCGCTTTCCATCACGTTCGCCTTCTCGACCGAGCACACGCGGCCCTGCCGGGTGCGCGCCAACTCGAACGCGACGCGCGCCACCCGCTCGATCTCGTGCGTGGCGTACACCTCGGTGTTGACGCCGCGCCGGCTGCCGTCGGGCATCGTCTCGATGCCGCGCGGCTCGCCGAAATAGATGCCGCCGGTGGATTCGCGCACGATCATCAGGTCGAGGCCCCGCACGATCTCGGGCTTCAGCGTGCTCGCGTCCACCAACGGGTCCAGCACCACGGCCGGGCGCAGGTTGGCGAACAGGCCGAGTTCGCGGCGCAGCGTCAGGATGGCGAGTTCCGGACGCTTCTCGAAGCCGAGCCTGTCCCATTGCGGGCCGCCGACCGCGCCGAACAGCACCGCGTCGGCGGATTTCGCCGCTTCCACCGTCGCCTCGGTGATCGGTGTGCCGCGCGCCTCGATGGCGGCGCCGCCGACCAGGTCCTCGCTGATGTCGAAACCGACGGCGCGGCGGCGATCCATCCAGTCGATGACGCGCCGCACCTCGCGCATCACCTCCGGGCCGATCCCGTCGCCCGGCAACACCAGAAGCCGCTTGTTG
>JAJZVE010000756.1 GCA_021845835.1 Pseudomonadota bacterium
ATGGTCGTGGCGCGCGGCGGCCTCGCTCTCGTCGTTGAAGATCGGCGGGTGGCAGGGATGGGTGACGAAATAGGTCAGGTCGGGGCGGTCCGGCAGGTGCCCGGCGAAGGGGGCGGCGGCATCCAGTACCATCACCATCGTGCCGGGCGCGAGCCGCGGTGCGATGCCGGCGGCGACCTTGCCGATCAGCGTGTCCGGCACGGCGAGGATGACCACCTCCGCGCCCCGGAGGGCGTCCTCCGCCGGCACGGCAACGATGCCGAGATCGCCGGCGAGGCGGGCGCGCCCGGCCTCGCTGACCTCGACATGGCGGACCTCGAACGGCGAATTCTTCAGGTTGCGGGCCAGACGATAGCCCATTTTGCCGCCGGCGCCGAACAATGCGATCGTGGTCATGCCCATCCCTCGCCCCGGCGCGTGTGCCGGCGGCGGGGTCAGCCTATGGGATGCTGGTATAATCAGTCAACCAGATGCCGCCACGCCGCGCCGCCGCGTCCGTGGCGCCGGCGCCGCCGGTTCCGCCATCAGCACCGAATAGAGCTGGTTCGCCCGCGTCAGGTGGTCGCTCATCGCCGCCCCGGCCGCCACCGGATCGCCGGCGGCGATGGCATCGGCGATGCGGGCATGTTCCTCCAGCGTCAGCCGTTCGGCCCCGCGCGCGGACACTAGGTCGCGGCGGAAGCGCGTCATCCAGTCCAGCATGCCCTGGCTGAGCGCGCGGATCAGCGTGTTGCCCGACATCGCCGCGATCTGGCGGTGGAACGCCATGTCGGCGGCGAGGAAGCGGGCGTGGTCGCCGCTCGCCTGCCGGCACGCCTCCAGCGCCGCGCGCAGCGGCGCGACCGTGGCGGGCGTGCCGCGCCTTGCGGCGACCTGCGCCAGCCCGACCTCGAACAGCAGCCGCGCGTCCTTCAGCTCGTCGAGGCCGCCGGGCACGCGGCCGAGCATCTGGACCATGGCGCCGGAAACCTGATCGACGATCGCCTCCGCGGTCGGCAGGGTCACGCGCGCGCGCTCGCCATGCGCGATGCGGATCAGGCCCATGCGCTGCAGCGACTGCATCGCCTCGCGGATGGCGGGACGGCCGACGCCGTAGCGTTGCATCAGCTCGCGCTCGGACGGCAGTTGGTCGTCGGGCGCAAGCTCGCCGGACTGGATGGTCTGCACCAGCCGGTCGAGCACTTCGTGGGAGAGCTTCCGCCGCACGATCGGCTCGGGCGCGGGGGAATCCTGTGTATCACCGTGGGCCACCCCGCGATGATCCCGTGCGCGCGGGGCAAGTCAAGATGTCCGATGAGTGACCACCTGATGCCCGGCATGACGGCGCGCAATCGGCCTTGCCTGCTGGTATGATGAGTTCATAAGATGGCCGCCGCAAGGGAGGGCAGTGACTTGGACGACCGCGTGCGCGCAACCTACCTGCTGGAATCCGGCTATCCGCTTGACCGCGCCGCGCAGGTCATTGCCGGCGAGCAGTCGAGCGGCACCTTCGTCGCCGTGCCGGGCGAGACGGCGGAACTCCGCGAACGCGCCGGCGCACGGGTGGAGCGCATCACGGCGCTGGAGGCGGCGGACCGCCCGACCTTGCCCGGCGCCGGCAGCGACGGCAGCGGACGCTGGCGGCGCGGCGAGATCGAAATTTCCTGGCCGCTGGCCAATTTCGGTCCCTCGCTGCCCAACCTGCTCGCCACCATTGCCGGCAATCTGTTCGAACTGCGCGAGGTGAGCGGGCTGCGGCTGCTGGACGTGCACCTGCCGGCCGCCTTCGTCGCCGCCCAGCCCGGCCCGCAATTCGGCGTCGATGGCACCCGTGGACTGGCGGGGATTGCCCGCCGGCCGTTGATCGGCACCATCATCAAGCCGAGCGTCGGCCTGTCGCCGGAGGACACCGCCGCCCTGGTGGCCGATCTCTGCGCCGGCGGCATCGACTTCATCAAGGACGACGAGCTGCAGGCCGATGGCCCGCATTGCCCGTTCGATGCGCGGGTGCGCGCCGTGATGGCGGTGGTGCGCGACCATGCCGCGCGCAGCGGCCGTCAGGTGATGGTGGCGTTCAACCTGACCGGCGAGGTGGACGAGATGCGCGCGCGCCACGATCTGGTGCGCGCGGAAGGCGGCACCTGCGTGATGGCGAGCCTCAACAGCGTCGGCCTGACCGGTCTGCTGGCGCTGCGCCGCCATGCCGAACTGTGCCTGCACGCGCATCGCAACGGCTGGGGCGCGCTGTCGCGGCATCCCTGGCTCGGCTGGTCCTATGTGGCGTGGCAGAAGCTGTGGCGGCTGGCCGGGGCGGATCACCTGCACGTCAACGGCATCGGCAACAAGTTCTGCGAGGACGACGACAGCGTCATCGCCTCGGCCCGCACCTGTCTCGCGCCGCTGCGGCCGGAACGGCCATGCCTCGCCATGCCGGTGTTCTCCTCCGGCCAGTCGGCGCGGCAGGTGGCGGCGACATGGCAGCGTCTCGGCTCGGCCGACCTGATATATGCCGCCGGCGGCGGCATCATGGCGCATCCCGGCGGCATCGCGGCCGGGGTGGCGAGCCTGCGGCAGGCCTGGGAAGCGGCAATGGCAGGCATCCCGGCCGAAACCTACGCGCGCAGCCATCGCGAACTGCGCGAGGCGCTGGCGCAGTACCGCGCATGAGCAGGCTCCCCGGCGGCCCGCTGGTCGCCTATTACGGCGACGACTTCACCGGCTCGACCGACGTGATGGAGGTGCTGACCTTCGCCGGGCTGCCGACGGTGCTGTTTCTGGACGTGCCGGCACCGGAGGACCTCGCGCGGTTTCCCGGACGGCGCGGCATCGGCGTCGCCGGCACGGCGCGCAGCCGCTCGCCTGCGTGGATGCGGACCCATCTCCCTCCGGCGCTGGCCGCGCTGGATGCGCTCGGCGCCCCGGTGCTGCAATACAAGGTCTGCTCGACCTTCGATTCCAGCCCGACCACCGGCTCGATCGGCTGCGCGCTCGATCTCGGGTTGGCGGCGACGCGGCGGGACTGGTGCGCGATGGTGGTGGGGGCGCCGGCGCTGCGCCGCTACCAGGCATTCGGCAACCTGTTCGCCGCCGTGGACGGCGTCGGCTACCGGCTCGACCGGCACCCCACCATGTCGCGCCATCCGGTGACGCCGATGGCCGAGGCCGATCTGCGCCGGCATCTCGCCGCGCAGACGGGCGCGGCGATCGGCCTCGTCGATCTGGTGGCGCTGAAGCAGGAGCGCGGCGCCGCCGCGCTGGCCGCCGCGCGGGAGAGCGGCCAGCGCGCCGTGCTGTTCGACGTGATCGACAACGAGACGCTGGAGGCCGCCGGGCGCGTCATC
>JAJZVE010000757.1 GCA_021845835.1 Pseudomonadota bacterium
CGGGGCGCTGTTCGCGCTCGATCCGGCGGTGGTGCCGACCGATATCGGCTGGCGCGCCGCCTTCATCATCGGCGGCGTGATCGGGCTGATCGTGCTGCTGCTGCGGCGCTGGATTCCCGAAAGCCCGCGCTGGCTGATGACGCATGGCCAGCCGCACGCGGCGGAAGCGATCGTGCGCGAGATCGAGGATCGCGTCGAGGCGGCAACAGGCGAGTCGCTGCCGCCGGTGCCGGAAAGCGGCCGGCTGCGCGTGCGCTGCGACGTGACAAGCTGGTTCGGCGCCGGGTTCGGCGCGCTGTTCGGCCAGTACCGCCGCCGCACCATCGTCGGCGTCGCGCTGATGGCGGCGCAGGCGTTCTGCTACAACGCCGTGTTCTTCACGTACGCGCTGATCCTGACCAAGTTCTACCACATTCCGGCCGGCGATGTCGGCTGGTTCATGCTGCCGTTCGCGGCGGGCAATTTCGCGGGGCCGCTGCTGCTGGGCCGCTTCTTCGACAGCATCGGGCGCAAGACGATGATCACCGCGACCTATGTGCTGTCGGGCGTGCTGCTGGTCGGCACCGGCTGGCTGTTCGCCGCCGGCGTGCTGGATGCGCGGGCGCAGACGGCGGCGTGGACAGGCATCTTCTTCGTCGCCTCGGCGGCGGCGAGTTCCGCCTACCTGACCGTGGGCGAAAGCTTCCCGCTGGAGGTGCGGGCGATCGCGATCGCGATCTTCTACGCCTTCGGCACCGGGCTGGGCGGCATCGCCGGGCCGCTGATCTTCGGCGCGCTGATCCAGGACGGCGCGCGCGAGAACATCCTGTACGGCTATGCGCTGGGCGGCGCGCTGATGATCGCGGCCGGCATCGTGGAGGCGGCGCTGGGGGTGGCCAGCGAACGCCGCCCGCTGGAGGACGTGGCGCCGCCGCTCTCCGCCGTCACGGCGGACGGGCAGCCCGTGCAGCGGTGAAGCGCAACCATGCGGTCGCACGACCGTTTCCCTCCTGCACGACAGAAGGAGGACCGCATGGACAAGGATCGCGTGCAGGGCACGATGCATCAGGCCAAGGGTGCGGTGAAGGAAGGCGTCGGCAAGGTGACCGGCGACACCAAGACCCAGGCCGAGGGCGCGGCGGAAAAGACCGCCGGCAAGGCGCAGAACGCGGTCGGCAGCGCCAAGGACAGCGCCCGCGAGGCGATGGACAAGAGCTGACCGCCTGACCGGTCCGGCGGCGCCGGAGCCTCTGCCCCTTCCGGTCATCGCGGCGGCGGCTAAGCTGCGCCGCCATGCATGACCTGATCGTGGTGGGGGCCGGCGTCGCCGGCCTGGCGTTGGCGCGGGCGACGGCAGCGCGCGGCGCGGATGTCGTGGTGCTGGAGGCGCGGGCGCGGATCGGCGGGCGGGTGCTGGGCCATCGCACCGCCGCTGGTGTCTACGACCTCGGCCCGGCCTGGGTCTGGCCGACATTGCAGCCGCGCATCGCCCGCGCCGTCGCGCGGGCCGGGCTGACGCTGTTCCCGCAGGCCGAGGACGGCGGCTTCGTCTTTCAGCACCAGACCGGCCGCATCGAGCGCTTTCCGCACGGCTTCGCGCCGGACCCGCCCAGCATGCGCGTCGCCGGCGGCATGGCGGCGCTGATCGCCGCGCTGGCGGCCGATCTCGATCCGGGCCGCATCCGCCTCTGCCATCAGGTGCGTCACGTCGGGCTGACCGGCGACGGCGTCGCGGTCGCGGCCGACACGCCGGACGGCGCGGTGACCCTGCAGGGCGCGCGGATGGCGCTGGCCCTGCCGCCGCGCCTGATCGGCCGCATCGCCTTCGCGCCCGCCCTGCCGCCGCCGCTGCTGCAACGCCTGAGCGCCGTGCCGACCTGGATGGCCGGGCAGGCCAAGGCGCTCGCGCTCTATGACCGGCCGGTGTGGCGGGATGCCGGCCTGTCCGGCAGCGCCTTCAGCCAGTCCGGCCCGCTGGCGGAAATCCACGACGCGAGCCTGCCCGGCGCGGCCGAGGCGGCGCTGTTCGGCTTCTTCGGCTGGCCGGCCACGTTGCGCGCCGCGCGCGCGGCAGCGTTGCCGGATCTGGTGGCGCGGCAACTGGCGGCCCTGTTCGGCCCGGCGGCCGGGACGCCGCGCGTGGTGGTCATCCAGGACTGGGCGCAGGAGGAGTTCACCGCGACGCCGGATGACCACGGCGCGTTGCCGGGCCACCCGGATTACGATGCGCTGGTCCTGCCCGCGCCCTGGGGCGCGCGGATCGCGCTGGCCGGCGCCGAGGTGGCGCCCGCGTTCGGCGGCTACCTGGAAGGCGCCCTGGCCGCGGCCGAGACGGCGGCGGCGATCTGAGTCACGGGAACTGGCGGCGACATCCGCTCGCCGCGTTGCCGCGACATCTGGACGCGGACGATTCGCAGGTGTCTCATTGCCATCCTGGCGCCGGTGACCGCGCCGGCGCCGGCCCGACCGGCAGGAGACTTGCCATGCCATCCGCCTCCGTTGCGTTCCCCCTCTCCCCGCGGCGCCTGCGCCGCTCCCGGCCATGAGCGAGCCTCCGCTGCCCGCCGGCCGCATCGCCGCCCCGCCGCATCCCACCGAACGCCGCCTGCCCCTGCCGGCGCAGCGGCCGAAGCCGGAACAGGACGATCCCGCGACGCCGGAGGCGATCCGCGCCATCCTGGCCAATCCCGGCTACCTGCCCGCCGACCAGGACGTGGAGTTCCTGCGCCGCAACGACACCCGTGGCGTGCGGCTGCAGCTCGACTACCAGAAGGCGGAAATCCTGCTGGAAGGCCACGGCGTCGCCCACACCGTCGTCGTGTTCGGCAGCACCCGCATCGCCGAGCGGCGCGCGGCCGAACGCCTGGTCGCGGAGGCGACCGACGCGCTGGCCGCGGCCCCCGACGATCCCGCCCGCCGGCACCGCCTCGGCGTCACGCAACGGCTGCTCGCCAACAGTCGCTACTACGACGTGGCGCGGCAGTTCGGCGCGCTGGTCACCGCCGACAGCGCCCGCGCGCATGGCGGGCCGATGCTGGTGGTGACCGGCGGCGGGCCGGGCATCATGGAGGCGGCGAACCGCGGCGCGCACGATACGGGCGGGCGCTCGATCGGGCTCAACATCGCGCTGCCGCACGAGCAGTTCCCCAATCCGTACATCACGCCGTCGCTCTGTTTCCAGTTCCACTACTTCGCCGTCCGCAAGCTGCATTTCCTGCGCCGCGCGCGGGCGCTGGTGGTGTTTCCCGGCGGCTACGGCACGCTGGATGAGCTGTTCGAGGTGCTGGCGCTGGTGCAGACGCGCAAGATGCCGCCGCTGCCGGTCGTTCTGGTCGGCGAGA
>JAJZVE010000758.1 GCA_021845835.1 Pseudomonadota bacterium
TGCTCGCGCGCGAGGCGCAGCCGGACGAGGCCGCGGTGCTGGACGCGCTGGGCGGCGTTCTGTGCCGCTGCACCGGCTATCGCAAGATCGTCGAGGCCGTGCTGGACGCGGCCGGGACCCTCACCCGGCGCTGCGCGCCACCCTCTCCCGCAAGCGGGAGAGGGAAAGAATCGGCGAATCTTCCCCCTCTCCCACTTGTGGGAGAGGGCCGGGGTGAGGGCGCGGCGGTCGGCGCGCGGCTGGCGAAGGTGGACGGCATCCCCAAGCTGACCGGCGCGGAGAAATTCGGCGCCGATGCGCTGCCGGACGAAGCCTGCCTGTCGCTGCGCGCCATCCGCAGCCCGCACGCCCATGCCCGCTTCACGCTCGGCGATATGGCGCCGCTGCTGGCGACGCATCCGGACCTCGTGCGCGTGCTGACCGCGGCCGACATTCCGGGGCGGAACCTGTACGGTATCTACCCGACCGGCAAGGACCAGCCGGTGCTGGCGGATGGCTATGTGCGCCATCGCGGCGAACCGGTCTGCGCCCTGGTCGGCGACGCCGAGACGCTGGCGGCGATCGCGGACGCCGAACTGCCGATCACATGGCAGGTGCTGCCGCCGGTCACGCTGGCGGACGCCGCCGCCGGGCCGGACCTGCACGCGCATGCGCCGGGCAACGTGCTGTGCCGCGGCCGGGTGGCGCGCGGCGACGTGGCGGCCGGCCTGGCCGCCGCCGCGGCGCGCGCCGGGATCGCGGTGCGGACCAGCTTCGTCGAGCACGCCTATATCGAGCCGGAAGCCGGCTATGCCCGCCGCGTCGGCGACCGCATCGAGGTGGTGGCCAGCACGCAGACGCCGTACATGGACCGCGACGAGATCGCGCCCATCCTCGGCATCGCGCCCGAGCAGGTGCGGGTGGTGCCGACCGCGGTCGGCGGCGGGTTCGGCGGCAAGCTCGACCTGTCGGTGCAGCCGCTGACCTGCGTCGCGGCGTGGCTGCTCAACCGGCCCGTGCGCATGGTCTACGCGCGGCCGGAAAGCATGGCCGCCACCACCAAGCGCCACCCCGCAAGCATCCGCGCCGAGGCCAGCGCCGATGCCGAGGGGCGGCTGCGCGCCTTCCGCTTCCACGGCGATTTCGACACCGGCGCCTATGCCTCCTGGGGGCCGACCGTCGCCAACCGCGTGCCGGTGCACGCGATGGGGCCGTATGCGGTGCCGGACGTGCTGTGCACCACGGCGGCGATCCACACCACCGCCCCGCCGTCCGGCGCGTTCCGCGGCTTCGGCGTGCCGCAGGCGGCGATCGCCGGCGAGGCGCTGATGGACATGCTGGCCGGGCAACTCGGCCTCGACCCGTGGGAGATCCGGCGGCGCAACGCGCTCGGCGTCGGCAGCACCACCGCGACCGGGCAGGTGCTGGGTGCCGGCGCGGCGCTGCCCGAGTGCCTGGAGGCGATCCGCCCGCGCTGGGAGGCGCTGCGCGCCGAGGCGGAGGCGTTCAACCGCACCGCCTCGGGCACGCTCCGGCGCGGCGCGGGCATCGCCTGCCAGTGGTACGGCATCGGCAACACCAGCCTGCCCAACCCGTCCGAGATGGTGATGGGCCTGACGCGCGACGGGCGCGTGGTGCTGTTCTCCGGCGCCGTCGATATCGGCCAGGGATCGAACACGATCATGCTGCAGATCGCCGCCGATGCGCTCGGCGTGCCGGTCGGCTGCGTCGATCTGGTGGCCGGCGACACCGACCGCACGCGCGACGCCGGCAAGACCAGCGCCTCGCGCCAGACCTTCGTCAGCGGCAACGCGGCGAAGCAGGCGGGCGAGGCGTTGCGCGGCGAAATTCTCCGTCGATGCAACGCCGGGGCGGATGCGGTGATCCGCGTGGAGAACGGGCATGTCTCGGTCAGCGACGGCGGCGTGACCACCACGCTCGACCTGTCGGCGCTGCCGGCCGGCGCGGAAAACCTCGTGTTGCAAGGCGCGGGACGCTTCGACCCGCCGACCACGATGCTCGACGCCGACGGCCAGGGCATGCCCTACGCCAGCTATGCCTTCGCCGCCCAGGCGGCGCTGGTGGAGGTGGATACCGCGCTCGGCACCGTGCGGGCGCTGCGCATCGTCGCCGCGCATGACGTGGGCCGCGCGGTCAACCCGACGCTGGTCGAGGGCCAGATTCACGGCGGCGTCGCGCAGGGGCTGGGCCTCGCGCTGATGGAGGAATACGTGCCCGGGCGCACCGAGAACCTGCACGACTACCTGATACCGACCATCGGCGACATTCCGCCGATCGAGACGATCCTGATCGAGCAGCCCGACCCGCTCGGCCCCTACGGCGCGAAAGGCGTGGGCGAGCCGGCACTAATCGCGACCGCGCCGGCCATCCTGAACGCCATCGCCCACGCGACCGGCGCGCGCATCACCCATGTCCCCGCCACGCCCGACCGCGTGAAGGCGGCGCTCGCCCGATGACCACCACCCACGCCGACCCCGCCGCGCCCGATTCCGCCGCGCTGGAGGCGGCGACGCATCCCGAGCCGGGGATCGTCACCTGCGACGCCTGCCCGGTGCTGTGCCGCATCCGGCCGGAGAAGACCGGCGCCTGCGACCGCTACGGCAATATCGGCGGCCGGCTGACCCGGATGGACCCGCTGACCGTGCTGGCGCGACGGCCGGAGCAGGTGGCGTTTCTCGACGCCGACTACACCGGCAACCCGATCGCGGCGCAGGACGTGTTCGTCACCGCGATCGGCGCCGGCACCACCTACCCGGACTACAAGCCGGCACCGTTCATCGTCTCCGCCGAGGTGGACGGCGTCGACATGGTGACGGTCGTGACCGAGGGGATTTTTTCCTACTGCGGCCTTAAGGTGAAGATCGACACCGACCGCCACCTGGGTCCCGAATGTGCCCCGGTCCGCGCCAATGGCGAGCAGGTCGGCCACGTCACCACCGCCGAATACGGCAGCCAGATGCTCTCGCTCGGCGGCGTGCGGCATCTGACCGGGGGATCGAAGCGCGAGGGCGTGGTGACCTGCGACACCATGCTGACGCTGAGCAACGGCGGCGCGGTGGAGCTATCGGTCGATGGCGGCGCGCGCGTGGTGGTGCAGGCGGGCGCGGCGCCGGTCGTGGACGGCGTGCCGGAGCATCGCATGCGCGTCGGCTGCGGCTCCGCCACCATCGGCATCTTCGCGAGCCAGTGGCTCGGCCACGCCGACGAGGTGATCGTGGTCGACGACCACATCACCGGCGTGCTGACCGAGCATCAGGCGGGGCGGTTCCTGGACATGCGCCCGGCCGGCATCCGCGTGCGCGGCCGGCGCTCCACGCCCG
>JAJZVE010000759.1 GCA_021845835.1 Pseudomonadota bacterium
CGACAGCCCGTGCAAAACCTGTCGCAGCGCGGCGAGGGTCGTCGGGCCCATGCCGCCGGCGGTCGCGGCATACAGCGTGTCGCGGCGCGCGCCCTCGATCGCCGCCTCGCACACCGCGACGCGGGACAAGCGACCGGAGCCGCCGGGCAGACGGAACAGCGTCTTGCCGCCGCCGGTCGAAAAGCCGCGCCAGGCGGGGCCGCGCATCTCGATGCCGGCCAGACGTCCGGCGCCGTCTCGGTGCGCGAACCAGGCACTGCCGTGCGGGCCTTCCCGGACGGCATCGGTGATACGTGCGGCGATCAGGATGCGCACCGGCAGGTGACGCTGCCCCGCGAGGTAGCGCCAGGCCTCTGAGCCGCGTGACAGAAGCGGGCGCCGTTTCCAGCGCTGTTCGACCAGGACATCCGGCTCCGCCGTCCGTCGGGCGCGAACGGCCGCGGGGGAAGCGGACGTGATACCGGCGAAGCCGCGCAGCACACGGCACACCCCGGCAAAGGTCAGGCTCGGGTCGAGGTATTGGACGAGGGTGAAAACATCGCCCTTGGCCTCGCTCAAGGGATCCCACCAGCCGCGGCCGCCATGGTTGACGATCACGATTTCGCCCGGGCCGCGCCGGTATTTGAGGCTGCGGCGGGTGCTCTCAGCGCGGTCGAGCCGCCAGACCGGCGGCAGCCGTTCCAGCAGCGCGGCGCAACTCACGCTGGCCTTCAGCCGTTCGTTCTCCTCATTCTGTCCGTGCATTGCTCCGTCCTCCTCTCGGGATCGGCCGGGCACGGATGGGAGCGGCGCCATGCCTTTCCCCTCTCCTTCTGCTCCGCCGTGTCCTCCGGGGACCGCGAAGCCGACGCGCGGCAAGGGCGTGCGCAGCACGGGAGCGCACAGCGCGACGCACCCTTGCGGCGCGCCAGGCGCCAGCGGTAGCGCTGTCTGATCAGATTCGGATCATGGGAAGCCGCCCGATCTCGGCTGCATCTTTTTGCTCTGCACTGCTCGACGGAACCTTCCCTCGGGTGAGGACCTCGGCATCCCCTTCCCGCCAAGCGGCGCGGAAGGCGAGCGTGCCTGCGAAGAATGAGCGGGTGGGATCAGGACAACGCGAGCAAAGCCACGCGGCCTATATCTGACAGCCACGGAACTTTTCGCCGAAACGGAAGAGTGCTCGCCCGTCGAGTCCAGCATCTGGCTCCAGAGAATCTTCGTCCCGGTCATCGATCCCGCTCACGGATGCGAACGGGGCACAGGTAGAAAGACGGAAATTCTGTCGTTCAACAGCAAAGAACGGTGATCGCAGAAGATCAAAGAAATAGAAACGAACTGCGGGAATGAGCCCGACTTTTATTGGGTACGGATGGCCCTCAGTACCTTTCGCGCCGCGGCTGTGGCGGCTTCACGCCGCGCGCGAGGTCATGGTCTGACCCTCTGCCACCCGCCCGACGCTCAGCACCGCGTCGAAGAACAACCGCGGTCGACCCCAGAGCGAGTTGAAAAAGATCGCCGTCACGCTGATCGCCATCGCAACCATCGCCCAGACCGGATAGATCAGCCCGGTCGCCGCGAGCGGAATGCCCACCCAGTTGAACAGGAAGGCCAGGGTCACGTTCTGCAACATCTTGCGGTAGCTGGTGCGGCTGATCTCGCGCGCGACGGCGAGCGCATCGAGCCGATTGGACAGGATGATGATATCCGCCGATTCGATCGCGATATCAGTCCCGCCGCCCATCGCGATGCCGACATCGGCCTGCATCAGCGCCGGCGCGTCGTTGATCCCATCCCCCACCATCGCCACGCGGGTCCCGTCGGCCTGCAGCCGGCGCAGGATCCCCGCCTTCTCCGCCGGCAGCACCCCGGCATGGACCTCCGCGATACCGAGCGCGGCGGCGACACGCGACGCCGCGCGCGCGTTGTCGCCGGTGACCAGAACGGGGTGGATGCCGGCCTCGATCAGTGCGCCGATCGCGGCCGCGGCTTCCGCGCGGACCGCATCACCGAATGCCAGTAGCCCGAGCGCCTGCCCGTTCCGCGCCACCGCGATCACCGTCCGCCCGGCGTCTTCCAGCGCCGCGATACGCTTGGATGAATCGCTCAGATCGACACCGCTTTCGGCAAGAAAGCGTGGGCTGCCAACCAGCAGCGCCCCGCCGTCCGCCCCATCCAGTTGCACGCGCACGCCCTGCCCGGGCAGCGCGTCGAAGTCGGAGACCTCGGACAACGCGAGGCCGCGCGCGAAGGCAGCCTTTACCACCGCCTGCGCCAGCGGATGCTCGGCGTTGACCTCTGCCGCGGCGGCCAGCGCGAGCAGCGCATCGGCCGCGATCCCGTCCGCGGCCTCGATTTCGCGAAGCGCCGGCCGCCCCTCGGTCAGGGTGCCGGTCTTGTCGAGCACCATCCGGCGCACCAGGCGCAGCCCCTGGAACGCCTCGCCGGTGCGCATCAGGATGCCCTGCTCGGCGGCCTCCCCGGCACCGCGCACGATCGACAGCGGAGCGGAGATGCCGACCGCGCAGGGATAGCCCATCAACAGCACGCTGAGGCCGGCAAACACCGCGCGTTCGATATCGGCCTGCCCGGTCGCGAGCCACGAGCCGAGCAGCCAGCCGGTCACGGCAAGCGCCGAGATGGCCAGGACGGTCGGCGTATAGACGCGCAGCACCCGATCGACGAGATGCAGCAGCCCTGGCTTCAACGCGCGCGCGTCCTCCACTTGGCGGATCACCTGATGCAGGAAGCTCTCGGCGCCGATGGCGGTCACCCGCACCAGCAAGGTGCCGGTGCCGTTGATCGCGCCGCCGATGACGGGATCGCCCTCGGTCTTCTCGACCGGGAGTGATTCGCCGGTGACCAGCGCCTGATCGACGCTGGAATGGCCGCGGACGACGATGCCATCCACTGGCACGCGCTCGCCGGGGCGGATGCGCACCAGATCGCCGCGCGCGACGGCCTCGATCGGCACCTCCTGTTCCGCCCCGTCGTGCTCCACGCGAGCGGTCTCCGGTTGCAGATCGAGCAGCTTCTTCACCGCCTGGGAGCTGCGGGTCTTGACGATCAGCGACAGCCACTCCGAGAAGATGTGGTAGGTCGTGATCATCACCGCGACGGCGAAGAACGCCGCCGTCGGATACCCCGGCTGGTCGCGCACGAAGCCGATGGCCCCGCTCGCGATCCCGGCGAAGGCGCCGAGTTCGAGCAGGACGTGCTGGTTCAGGATGCCACGCCGCAGCGCCTGGACGGCCATGCGCAGGATGTGCCCGCCGGTGCCGAACACCAGCGCCAGCGCCAGCGCCGCAACGATCCAGGGTGTCGCCGCGGCGAACCAGC
>JAJZVE010000760.1 GCA_021845835.1 Pseudomonadota bacterium
CGGCTTCGTCATCGGTGCCTTCGCCGCCTATTACGGCGGCTGGATCGACACGGTGCTGATGCGCCTGACCGACGTGATGCTGTGCTTCCCGAGCGTGTTCCTGCTGCTGTTTGTCGCCGCCTTCGTCACGCCGAGCCTGGGCAGCATGGCGCTGATGATCGGGCTGACCTGCTGGATGGAGATCGCGCGCATCGTGCATGCGCAGATTCTGTCGCTGAAGTCGGCGGACTTCATCGCCGCGGCGCGGCTTGCCGGGGCACCCGGCTGGCGCATCGTGCTGCGGCAGATTCTGCCCAACACGCTGGCGCCGATCCTGGTCGCGGCGACGCTGAACACCGCCAACGCGATCCTGCTGGAAAGCTATATCAGCTTCCTCGGCTACGGCATCCAGCCGCCGCAGGCGAGCTGGGGCAACATGCTGACCAATGCGCAGAGCGATTTCCAGGTCGATGCGTGGCTCGCGGTGTTCCCCGGCTTCGCCATCACGCTCGCCGTCGCCAGCTTCAACTTCATCGGCGACGGGCTGCGCGACGCGCTCGATCCGCGGGTGCGCGACACGTGACCCCGCTGCTGGAGGTGCGCGACCTCGGCGTCGCGTTCGGACCGGTGCGCGCGGTGGACGGGATTTCCTTCGCACTCGCGCCGGGGGAAACGCTGGGCCTGGTGGGCGAGAGCGGCTGCGGCAAGTCCACCACGGCGCTCGCGCTGATGCGGCTGCTGCACGGCGCGACCCTGGACGGATCGGCGCTGTTCGGCGGGCGCGATCTGCTGGCGCTGGACGAAGCGGCGATGCGACGCATCCGCGGCGCCGAGATCGGCATGATCTTCCAGGACCCCGGCACCGCCCTGCACCCGCTGATCCGCGTCGGCGAGCAGGTGGCCGAAGTGCTGCGCTCGCATCTCGATCTGTCCGCCGCCGCGGCGCGCGCCCGCGCGCTCGACCTGTTCCGCAAGGTCGGCATCGCCGCGCCGGAGCAGCGGCTGCGCGCCTATCCGCACGAGCTGTCCGGCGGCATGTGCCAGCGCGTGATGATCGCCGCCGCCATCGCCTGCGGGCCGCGGCTGCTGCTCGCCGACGAGCCGACGACCGCGCTCGACGTGACCGTGCAGGCGCAGATCCTGGAGCTGCTGCAGTCGATCTCGCGCGCGGCCGGAATGGCGGTGATCCTGATCACGCACGACCTCGGCGTGGTCGCCGGCACCGCCGACCGGGTCGCCGTGATGTACGCCGGCCGCATCGTCGAGGCCGCCGCCACCACGACGCTGTTCGCCGCCCCCAGGCATCCCTATACGCGCGGCCTGCTCGGCTCGGTGCCGCAGCTCGACCGCGGGTGGGACGAGGACCTGCCGACCATTCCCGGCAGCGTGGAGACCGCGGCGGCCGTCGGCGGCTGCCGCTTCGCCCCGCGCTGCCCGCTCGCGGGCGAGGTCTGCGCCCAGGCGCCGCCGCTCGCGCCGGTGGCCGCGGGCCATCTCGCCGCCTGCTGGAAGGCGCAATGAGCATGCCGCTGGTCGAGGCGATCGGCCTCGCGCGCCACTACCACGTGGGCGGGCGCGTGCTGCGCGCGCTCGACGGCGTCGATATGGCGATCGACCGCGGCGAGACGCTTGGGCTGGTGGGCGAGAGCGGCAGCGGCAAATCGACGCTCGGCCGTACGCTGGTCGGCCTGCAGACCCCCACGCACGGCACGGTGCGCTTCGACGGGGTGGACACGGCGACCGTCACCGGCGCCGCACTGCGCCAGCTCCACCGGCGGCGCCAACTGGTGTTCCAGGACCCGTCCGGCGCGCTCAACCCGCGCATGACGCTGGGCGCCACGCTGACCGAGCATCTGCGCGTGCAGGGCTGGGATCGCGCCGCCGCGCGGGCGCGCGTGCCGGATGTGCTGGAACAGGCCGGCCTGTCCGCCGCCTATGCCGCCCGCTACCCGCACGAAATTTCCGGCGGGCAGCGGCAGCGCGCCGTGATCGCGCGCGCGATCAGCACCGATCCGGACTTCCTGGTGGCCGACGAGCCGGTCTCGGCGCTCGACGTCTCGACCCGCGCGCAGATCATCAACCTGCTGCGCGCGCTGCAGCGCGCCCGCGGCCTCGGCATGCTGTTCATCAGCCACGACCTGAGCGTGGTGGCGCATACCTGCCGCCATGTCGCGGTGATGTATCTCGGCCGCATCGTCGAACTCGCCCCACGGGGGGCGCTGTTCGCGGCGCCGCTGCACCCCTACACCGCCGCGCTGCTGTCGGCGGTGCCGCTGCCCGACCCGGTGCGCGAGCGGGCGCGCAGCCGCATCATCCTGCCCGGGGAGACGCCGGACCCCGCCGCCCCGCCCGCCGGCTGCCACTTCCATCCGCGCTGCCCGCTGGCGACGGAGGTCTGCACGCGCGTCGATCCGCCGATGCGCGAGCTTGCCCCCCGCCACGCCGCCGCCTGCCACCACGCCGGCGAAGCGCCGAGCGTCGAGGCGGTGGCGATCGCCGCCGCGGCGCGCGGTTGACCGGGTGCCGCGCCGCGCCCACGATCCCGCTGTCCCGGCCATCGGCCAACGCAACGGAGAAGCGGGAATGTCCATGAGCCACGCCGCGCGCCTGCGCGCCCTGCTCCGCGAGCCGCGCACGCTGGTCGCCCCCGGCGCCTACGATGCCATCACCGCGCGCCTGGTCGTGCATGCCGGGTTTCCGGCGGTCTATATGACCGGGGCCGGCACCGCGGCGACGCTCGGCTTCCCCGACTATGGGCTGGTGACGATGGACGAGATGGTGGCCAATGCCGCGCGCCTCGTGCAGGCGGCCGGCGTGCCCGTGATCGCCGACGGCGACACCGGCTACGGCAACGAGCTGAACGTGGTGCGCCTGGTGCGCGAACACGCCCGTGCCGGCACCGCCGGCATCCATATCGAGGACCAGGTCAGCCCGAAGAAATGCGGCCATCTGGAGGACAAGCAGATCGTCCCGCGCGAGGACTGGCTGGCCAAGATCCGCGCCGCCGTCGCGTGCCGCCCCGACCCCGACTTCCTGGTGATCGCCCGCACCGACAGCCGCGCCGTCGCCGGCTTCGAGGAAGCGGTGGCGCGCTGCAACGCGGCGCTGGCCGCCGGCGCCGACATGGCGTTCCTGGAGGCGCCGCAGACCCGCGAGGAGGTCGCCGCGGTGCCGCGCCGCGTCGCTGGTCCGTGCCTCTACAATCTCGTCAAGGGCGGCAAGAGTCCCGATCTCGGCCTCGCGGAGGCGGAGGCGATGGGGTATCGGCTGGTGATCGTGCCCGGCCTGCTGTTCAAGACCGCGATCGCCGCCGGCGATGCCGCGCTGG
>JAJZVE010000761.1 GCA_021845835.1 Pseudomonadota bacterium
GCCGTATTTCTTCCTGAAGTCCGCAAGCAGCGTCTCGGCGCGCGGGTTCTTCGGCGAGTCGATGACGCCGCCGATCAGGTCATAGAGCACGCCGGTGGATTTCGGGCCGGTGAGGCTGACGAATTCCGGCACGCTCGGCGCGTATTGCAGGAACACCAGGCTGTCGGTGGGCTGTTCGAGGAACTGCTTGAGGAAGGTCGCCGAGTTGTTGGGCAGGTAGTCGGTGTTGATGACCAGGTCGGGCGGGTTGGCGCGGATCTTGGCGATGATCGTGCGCCAGTCGTTGACCTCGCCGAACGGCACCATCTCGTCCACGGTGATCTTCCAGCCGTCGGCCTTGAAGGTCTTCTTCATGTCCTGGGCGATCGGCTTCGAGTACACGTTGTCGGAGGCGATGATCGCGACCTCGTGGTTGCGCAGCTTGATCTTGCCCTCCGCGGCGAGCTTGTCCACCAGCTTGGTCACGTCGGTGCCGTAGGCGTCGAACGAGGGCGAGAGCGACCAGCAGCACCAGTATTTCGCCGGATTCGGCGCGATGATCTGGCGGGTCTGCGCGGAGGTCGCGGCCAGCATGTAGGGCATGCCGGCATCGGCCATCATGTCGATCTCGAAGTTGGTCAGGCTGGCGTAGCCGGTCAGCATGAACTGCACGGCGTCGTCGCCGAGCAGCCGTTCCGCCGCGCTGGTGACGTCGCCGGCGGAGCCGTCCTTCACGTCGCCGATCTCCAGCTTGAACTTGTAGCCGTCGATGCCGCCGGCGGCGTTCACCTGGTCGATCGCCATCTGCGCGCCGCGGATCGACTCCTGCGCATCCGCGCTCGACTTGCCGGTGACCTGCGCGAGCAGGCCGATCTTGACCGTCTTGTCGGCGGCCCGGGCGGAGGCCGCGGTGAAGGCCAGCCCCGCCAGGGCCGCCAGCACCAGCGGCGTCATTCGGCGGCGGCTTGCGGCGTGCGGTCGGGCACCAGACATGGATCCTGTCCCCCTGTTGATTATTGCTGTCCTGTCGGCCGCCGTGCCGCGGCGGCGTCGGTTGAGGATAGCGTACGGGACAGGCCGGACCGCTATCAATGTTAATAGTTCGCGACCGCCCGCGCCGGCCGGTCAGATCAGTCCGGCCTGCAGCGCCTTGAAGGCGGCGTGGATCTTGTTGGTCGCGCCGAGCTTGCGGATCGCCTTCTGCAGGTGGAAGTCGATGGTCGGGCGGCTGCGGTTCAGGATCTGGGAAATTTCCCACGCGGTCTTGCCGCGGATGGTCCAGCTCAGGCAGATGCGCTCGTGCTCGGTCAGCTTCACCGCCGTCTCGCCGGGGCGGGCGACCAGACGTTCGACGATCGTGGCATGCACCTGTGCGCCGACCAGTTGCAGCAGGATGCGGTTGCCGAGCGCGGCTTCCTGGAACGATTCGAAGCGGCTGGCCGAGGAGACGGAGAACAGCCCGCACTCGCCCGCCGGCCCGTAGACCGGCACGGTGAAGCCGCTGCGGATGCCGAAGTCGCGCGCCTCGTCGAACAGGCGCCGCGGCTGGCCGGACAGTTGCCGGAGATACTCGGCGCTGCCCCAGAAGAACGGCTGTCGCATCCGGCAGCCGACGGTGACCACCGGATCAAGCTGATGGTAGCGGTGCTGCTGGTAGCGGGCGCGCCAGGAGGCCGGATAGCTGGTCGTGATCATGGCCTTCGGCGTCGGATGCAGGCCGAGCTGCAGCTGCTCCGAGAGGATGAAGGAGAAATAATCGAAGCCAAGCCGGCGGGAGAGCGCGGTGAGACAGGCCTCCAGTTCCGCCTCGGTGGACAGCGTGCTCAGGACCTGGAGCGCCGTGTCGATGCCGGATGGCAGCGCGGCGGGCGGGGCATGGGGCGGCGGCGGATGGCTGGGCGTGGGGGGCATGAGGAACTCATCAACTGCAGATGGGCGCGGACATGCGCTCCGCGAGTGTCGTGGTTCGCGAACGGGCGTTACCGTCCCGCAGAAAAATGTGGCAAGCAAGTAGGATGCCGACATCTTCCCATACAGAGGCGCGGTTCGCCCCGGCTGCACCGGCGCGGCCGGCGGGATCGCCGCTTGAGGTGCTGCTGGCCTTCCTGCGGCTCGGCCTGACCAGCTTCGGCGGGCCGGTCGCGCATCTCGGCTATTTCCGCGCCGAGATCGTTGCGCGCCGGCGCTGGCTGACTGAATCGTCCTATGCCGACATCGTCGCGCTCTGCCAGTTCCTGCCGGGGCCGGCGAGCAGCCAGGTTGCGGTGAGCCTGGGAATGCTGCGGGCGGGACTGCCCGGCGGGCTGGCGGCGTGGTTCGGGTTCAGCATGCCCTCGGCGCTGGCGCTGATCGGGTTCGCCTACGGGGTGGGCGCGCTCGGCGACCTCAACCATGCGCCCTGGCTGCACGGGCTGAAGATCGTCGCCGTCGCGGTGGTGGCGCAGGCGGTCTGGGGCATGGCGCGCAACCTGTGTCCGGACCGGCTGCGCGCGAGCATGGCGGTTGCCGCCGCCCTGGCGGCGCTGGCGGTGCCGAGCGCCGCGGGGCAGATCGGCGCCATCGTCGTGGGCGCCGCGATCGGCTGGCGGTTCCTGCCGGGCGCCGTCGCGCGGCCGGAAGGGGAACTCGGGTTCACACTCTCGCGCACGACCGCGGTCGCGTCGCTGGTCGCGTTCGTCGTGCTGCTGGTCGGGTTGCAGGCCGCCGCGGCCAGCGGCAGCCATTTGGTGCAGGTGGTCAACGCGTTCTACCGCTCCGGCTCGCTGGTGTTCGGCGGCGGGCATGTGGTGTTGCCGCTGCTGCAGCGGGCGGTGGTGCCGCCCGGATGGGTGAGCAACGACGCCTTCCTCGCCGGCTACGGCGCCGCGCAGGCGGTGCCGGGGCCGCTGTTCACCTTCACCGCCTATCTGGGCGCGGTGATGCGGCCGGCGCCGCATGGCTGGCTCGGCGGCCTGATCTGCCTGGTCGCCATCTATCTGCCGTCGTTCCTGCTGCTGGTCGGCATCCTGCCGTTCTGGGACGGGTTGCGCGGCCGGGCCGGCGTGCAAGCGGCCCTGCGCGGCGTCAATGCCGCCGTGGTCGGCCTGCTGCTCGCCGCGCTCTATACGCCGGTGTGGACGAGCGCGATCAACGGCCCGCGCGATTTCGGCGTCGGGCTGCTGGCGTTCCTGGCGCTGGCGTTCTGGAAGCTGCCGCCCTGGGTGGTGGTGGTCGCGGGGGCGGGCCTGACGGCGGCACTGTCGGCGGTGGCGGGCTGAGCGGGACGCGCTCGCTGTCAGGCAAAGCCGGCATAGACCACCTCGGTCATCATGCCGCTGACCATGTGGTA
>JAJZVE010000762.1 GCA_021845835.1 Pseudomonadota bacterium
GTGGATCGCCGACGGGCTGCTGACGCCGGCACAGATGCTCTACACCGACGGGCTGCACATGACCGACGGCGGTTATGCGCAACTGGCGAAGGCGGTCGGGCGGCAAATCCTGACGCTCTTGCACCGTCCCACCGGCACCCACTACGCCGGCACGGCGAAATAGGGCACTCCGCCCCGTCGACCGGCACGGGGCGGAGCAGGCCGCCTGCTCAGCCGGTCTTCTTCGACTTGTCCTTGTCGCCGTGCTTCAGCACCTCGGACGCGCCCGAAGGATCGAGCGATTTGGCCTCCTGTGCCAGGAACTCACCTTCCTCGCGGTTGCCGTGCTTGAGTTCCTGCACGGCTTCCTTGGCAAGGTTCTTGGCTTCTTCTTTCTTTTCCGGGTCTGCGCCGCTGGCGGAGGATGTCTGGGCCATCGTCGTCTCCCTGACGTTGCTGCCGGATCAACCCGCAGCATTGGCAGTGGTTCCGGTCCCTCCGGCAACCGGCCGAGGCGGTCCCCGTTCCTCCGCCCGGGCGTCCGACGCGGCGCCTGTCAGGGAAGGAAAGGAGTCGAGCGGTCATTCCTCCGAGAGGTGGCGCGCCGAGCATCAACAGTCCGGCAGCCACAGCGCCGAGGGGCGCACCCAGAGCCATTCCGGGCGCGGCGAGTCGGACGATCCGACATCGCGCGAATGCCGCGACAAGGACAGCAACATCCGCCGCCACACGCGCACCTCGCAAGCGATGCAGGACAAGAAGCAGCCGATTGGCTCGGGCGGCTTCGCGCCGCCAGCGGCGCGGCAACCACGGCGGTTCGCCGGCGTTGGCGCCCTCGCAACCTGGGGCGGAGCATTCGTTGGGCAAGCTGCGCGTGGCCATCGTCGGCGTCGGCAACTGCGCCTCGGCGCTGGTGCAGGGAATTGCGTTCTACGGCGAGGCGCCCGCGAACGAGCATGTGCCGGGGCTGATGCATGTCGACCTCGGCGGCTACCGCGTCGGCGACATCGAGATCGTCGCCGCGTTCGACGTGGCGGATGCCAAGGTCGGACGCGACCTGTCGGAGGCGATCTTCGCCGCCCCGAACAACACGCATGTATTCGCCGACATCCCGCGCCGGGGCATCACCGTGCGACGGGGGCCGACGCTGGACGGCCTCGGCCGCTACCTGCGCGACGTGATCGCGGAATCGGCCGAGCCGGCCTGCGACGTTGCGCGGGTGCTGCGCGACTCCGGCGCCGAGATCCTGGTGTCCTATCTGCCGGTCGGCGCGGAAGCGGCGACACGCTGGTATGCCGAACAGGCGCTGGAGGCCGGCTGCGCCCTGGTCAACTGCATCCCGGCGTTCATCGCCTCCGACCCGCACTGGTCGGCGCGGTTCGCGGAGCGCGGCCTGCCGCTGATCGGCGACGACATCAAAAGCCAGGTCGGCGCCACCATCCTGCATCGCGTGCTGACCAGCCTGTTCCGCGATCGCGGCGTACGGCTCGATCGCACCTACCAGCTCAATTTCGGCGGCAACACCGACTTCATGAACATGCTGGAGCGGGAGCGGCTGCAGTCGAAGAAAGTGTCCAAGACCCAGGCCGTCACCAGCATGATCGGCGCCGAACTGCCGGCCGGCAACGTGCATGTCGGGCCGAGCGATCACGTGCCGTGGCTGGAGGATCGCAAATGGTGCTACATCCGCATGGAGGGCACCACCTTCGGCAACGTGCCGCTGAACTGCGAAGTGAAGCTGGAGGTGTGGGATTCGCCGAACTCCGCCGGCGTGGTGATCGATGCGGTGCGCTGCGCGAAACTGGCGCTGGATCGCGGCATCGGCGGTGCGCTGGTGGCGCCGTCGAGCTATTTCATGAAAAGCCCGCCGCAGCAGTATCCCGACGACGCGGCCCGCGACATGACCGAGGCCTTCATCCGCGGCGAGGCGTGGTGACGCAGGCGCCGTCTTGCCGGTTCCCGCATGCATGGCGACCACGTTCCATCTGATCCGCCACGGCTCCTATCCCCTGCTGGGCCGCACCCTCGCGGGCCGGATGCCCGGGCTTTCGCTCAGCCCCGCTGGCCGCGCCGAGGCCGAGGCGGTGGCGGCGCGGCTGGCGCCTCGCGGGCTGGTGGCGGTGATCGCCAGCCCGCGCGAGCGCACGATGGAAACCGCCGCACCGATCGCCGCGCGCTGCGGACTTTCCGTCACGCCCGATTCCGACCTCGATGAAGTGGCGTTCGGCGCCTGGACCGGACAGGATTTTCCCGCCCTGGCCGGCGATCCGGCATGGCGTGCCTTCAATGACGTGCGCAGCCTTGCACCCATCCCCGGCGGCGAGACGATGGTCGCGGTGCAGGCGCGCGCCGTCGGCGCCCTGCTGCGCTGGCAGGCGGCGTTGCCGGATGCGGAGATCGCCCTGGTCAGCCATGGCGACGTGATCAAGGCCGTGCTGCTGCATGCGCTCGGCGCGCCGCTCGACATGATCCACCGCATCGACATTTCCCCCGCCTCGCGCAGCGTGCTGGTGCTGGACCGGGTCAGCGTGCAGGTGCGGGCACTGAACCTGCCAGCAGGCGCCTGATCGCCGCCAGCGGCGCGCGCCAGTCGTCCGGCGCCGCCTGCCGGAACAGGCGCATGGTCGGATACCAGGGCGAATCCGCGCGCCCCTCCTGCCAGCGCCAGTCCGCCGCCGCGTGCAGCAGCAGCCAGGTCGGCCGGCCCAGCGTGCCGGCCAGATGCGCGACCATCGTGTCCACCGTGACCACCAGCGGCACGGCCGCCAGCAGCGCCGCCGTGCGCCGGATGTCGCCGTCATTGTCGGCCGGGTTGACGAAGCACGGCGAAATGGCCTGCGCGGCGGCCGGCCCGCGCTGCACGCTCGCCACCGGCCGCGGGCCGAGCGCCGCCAGCAGGCGTTCCAGCGGCACCGACCGCCGCCTGTCCCACCCGCCGGCCGCCCAGCACAGCGCCGCTTCTGCCCCGGCCGGCTCGGGTGCAACCGGAAGCGGCGGCGGTTGCACCTGCTCGGGCGGCAGGCGCAGCACGTGCGGCAGTTCCATGATCTCGATGTCGCATGCCGAGGGCGGCAGCGGATGCGCCACGTCGAACGGCACCACCCGGTCCGCTCCCGGCAGGCCGCCCAGCAAGGGCAGCAGGGCGGGTTGCACCTCCAGCGTCAGGGTTGCGACGCTGCTGCGCAGGGGCGCGAGGTAGCGGGCGAACTGCAGCGTGTCGCCGAGCCCGTGATAGCAGCGCACCAGCACGTCGCGCCCCTCGAAGCGGCGCCCGTCCCACACCCAGCGCAGGTGGTAGGGCAGGCGCGGATCGTCCCGCGTG
>JAJZVE010000763.1 GCA_021845835.1 Pseudomonadota bacterium
AGGTTACAGTTGCCACCGGGCCAGCAGGATGCCGAAATCGCCGGCTTGTCCTTTCGGGTAGTTCGCCGCCACCACCGCGCCGCCAAAGGCGTGGCCGTAATAGGCGCTGAGCGACAGGTGGCTGTTGACCTGCCAGCGCAGCCGCGTCTCCGCCAGCGTCGCCAGGTCGCTCATGCCGTGGCTGGGTCGCGGCTGGTAGCCGAACACGCTGTCGTTCCACGCGCCGCCGCCGGCATACCACTGGTCCTTGGACGAATTCAGCGACAGCGCGTGCGCCTCGATCCGCCACTCCAGCGCCGGGGTGGGGAAGGTCAGCAGCTCGACATGCGCGTCGTCGATGTTGGACATCGTGTAGAAGGCGAAGTTGGCAGTGTACCAGGGCGTCGGCAGCACCGGGAAGAAGGTGCCGTTGGTGCGGTTGTTCGGGTTGTTGTCGCCGGAGGCCACGGTGTAGCCGAAGCGCAGCCAGGGCTGCCACGGCGCCGCCGTCAGGTGGTAGCCGGCCTCGGCGATGTAGGCGTAGGCGTTCTGCGCCAGCTGGCCCCAGGAGCCGGTCTGCCACGCGCCCCACAGCAGCAGGTCGAAGCTGCCGGTGGTGGTGTGGATCAGCTTGACGTAGTGGCCGCCGATCGTGGTGACGCGCACCGCGCCGTTGTTCGCCTTGCGCTGCGCCAGCGTCTGGTTGCTCGGCAGCAGGAAGCCGCGCGTGTCGTCGTATTGCAGCACGAACAGGCGCGCGAGCGAGTCGCCCCCGACCGGCCCCGGCAGTTGCCCGGGCCCGGCGTTGAACGACAGGTAGCCGGCATCGACGCCGGGCAGTTCCCGCCCGCCGTTGAGCAGATAGGCGCCCTCGGTGGGGATGCCCCACATCGCGGTGATATTGCGGTTGTTGTCGCCGAAGCTGCCGCGCGCGCCATCGAACGACCGCCCGCCGACCAGCACGTAGCGGGAGCCGAGCAGGCGCTGCTGCAACTGGTTCACCACCAGCCAGTGCAGGTCGGGATTGGTCGGCATGATCTCGGTGCCGTCGTCGAACTCGTAGCGGCCGGCGGTCAGCCCGACGCCCCCGAACTGTTTCGGATCGAGCGACACATTGGCCTGCTTGATGAACGCGCCGAACCCGTTGCGGACGTGGTTGGCGGCGTAGTAGCCGGCGCCGATGCCGTTCTGGCCTTGCGGATAGGGCGAGATGGCGTTGGTCGGCAGGCCGAGCAGGCTGGTGGCGATCCCCTGCACGTAGAAGGTCACGCCGTCGACGCGGTAGCCGACCCCGAGCCGCACGGTGTTCTGGTTGAAGGTATAGGAATGCTGCGCCGTCACCCCCTTCGACGGGGTGGGCGTGAACCAGCTTTCGCCGATCAGCCCCGACAATCCCTCGCCGGTGACGAAGAACTGGCCGGGGCCGGCGTCAAGGAGATTGATTTGCGGGCTGTCCGCCTGCGCCGCCGGCGCCGCGCCCAGCCAGGCCGCCAGCGCCAACGCCAGCGCGGCGGCACCTCTTCCGCATCCATCCAGCCTCATGCCGTTTCCCCCGACGTTGCGTGCGTCGGCAGGCATGCGGCGGATCGTCAACGGGGCGCGCGACCGCGCGGTTCGTGACCGGCGCGCCGCAACGACAACCGACGGCGCGCAGTTCAATTTGCCGTGAAAGGCGCGACATTGACCTGGGTCAATGTCGCGCGGTGCCGTCTCAGCCGCCGGAGACGAACCGCTCCAGCCAGTGGATGTCGTAGTCGCCGGACTGGAAGCGCGCATCGGCCACGATGCGCTGGTGCAGCGGCAGCGTGGTCTTGATCCCGACCACGGCGAACTCCGCCAGGCTGCGCTGCAGCCGGGCGATCGCCTGCGCCCGCGTCGCCGCATGCACGATCAGCTTGGCCACCATGCTGTCGTAGTAGGGTGGCACCCGATACCCGGCATACAGCGCCGAATCGACGCGCACGCCCAGGCCGCCGGGCGCATGATAGGCGCTGACCAGCCCCGGCGTCGGCGTGAAGGTGTCCGGGTCCTCGGCGGTGATGCGGCACTCGATGGCGTGGCCGGCGAAGCTGATGTCGCCCTGCCCGTAGCCGAGTGTCTCGCCGGCGGCGAGGCGGATCTGCTCGCGCACCAGATCGACGCCGCAGACCATTTCGGTCACCGGATGCTCGACCTGCAGGCGGGTGTTCATCTCGATGAAGGCGAACTGCCCGTCCTGATAGAGGAACTCCAGCGTGCCGGCGTTGCGGTAGCCGAGCTGCGCCAGCGCCGCCGTCACCGTCGCCCCCAGCGCCGCGCGCTGGTCGGCGGCCAGCACTGGCGAGCCGGCCTCTTCCAGCAGCTTCTGGTGCCGGCGCTGCAGGCTGCAGTCGCGCTCGCCGAAATGCACCACGCCGCCTTCGTTGTCGGCCAGCACCTGCAGCTCGATATGGCGCGGACGGTCGAGATATTTCTCGATGTAGACGGCCTCGTTGCCGAACGCCGCGCGCGCCTCGGCGCGCGCCACGCTCCAGGCCTCCTCCAGCCCGTCGGCGTCGCGCGCCACCTTCATGCCGCGCCCGCCGCCGCCGGCCGCGGCCTTGACCAGGATCGGATAGCCGATGCGCTCCGCGATCTGCCGCGCCTCGTCCACGCTGCCGACCTCGCCGTCGGAGCCGGGCACCAGCGGCACGCCGAGCGAGGCCATCGCCGCCTTGGCGGCGATCTTGTCGCCCATCATGCGGATATGGTCGGGGGAGGGGCCGATGAAGGTCAGGCCGTGCGCCTCCACCATGTCGGCGAACTCGGCGTTTTCCGACAGGAAGCCGTAGCCGGGATGGATGGCGTCCGCCCCGGTGATGATGGCGGCGGAGAGGATGGCGGCGGTGTTCAGGTAGCTGTCGCGCGCCGAGGGCGGGCCGATGCAGACGCTCTCGTCGGCCAGGCGGACATGCATCGCCTCGGCATCGGCGGTCGAGTGCACGGCGACGGTCGGAATGCCCATCTCGCGGCAGGCGCGCTGGATGCGCAGCGCGATCTCGCCGCGATTGGCGATCAGCACCTTCTGGAACAGCCCGGCCATCTGCCGCTACTCCAGGATCAGCAGCGGCTCGCCGTATTCCACCGGCGCGCCCGAGGCGACCAGGATGCGCGCCACCGTGCCGGCCTTGGGGGCCTTGATCTGGTTGAAGGTCTTCATCGCCTCGATCAGCAGCAGCGTCTGCCCGGCGGCGACGCTCTGGCCCAGCGTGACGAACGGGGTCGCACCCGGTTCCGGCGCCAGATAGGCGATGCCGACCATCGGGCTGAGCACCGCGCCCGGATGCCGCGCGAGGTCCT
>JAJZVE010000764.1 GCA_021845835.1 Pseudomonadota bacterium
GCCTCGCTGGGGTTCGAGATCGCGCTGACCCGCTATTTCGCCGTCGCGAAATGGTCGGAATACGGCTACTGGGTCATTTCCATCGTACTGGCCGGCTTCGCGCTGTCCGGCGTGGTGATGGCGCTGGCCGAGGACTGGTTCGCGCGGCACGGCAAGGCGATCCTGGCGGCGCTGCCGGCGGCGCTGATCGTGGCGGCATCCGCCGGCTACCATCTTGTCACCACCAACCCGTTCAACCCGCTGCAACTGCAGAATCCGGCCACCTACGCGCCGCAACTGGCCGACATCGCCGGCTACTACGCGGCGCTGCTGCCGTTCTTTTTCCTGGCCGGGCTGTTCGTCTCGCTGAATTTCGTGCTGAACCCGACGCGGCTCGGCGTCGTCTATGGCTACGACCTGACCGGCGCGGGGGCCGGCGCGCTGCTGGTGCTGGCGCTGATGACCGTGGTGCCGCCCTTCGCCCTGCCCGCCTGCCTGCTGGTGCCGCTGGCGCTGGCCGCCTTGCCGCGCCGCGCCGCGCTGCTCGCGGCGCTCGCCGCGCTGCTGGCCGGCGAGGCGTTGCTGCTGCTGGATGACCGGGCGGCGTTCAACGACTTCAAGGCGATCTATGCGCCGCTGCACGTGCCGGGCAGCAAGGTGGCGGCGCGGCACCTGTCGCCGCGCGGCGACTACATGCTGCTGGATGACTTCACCGAGCGGGTGGACACCGACGTCTCGAACGACGCCGCCATGCTCGGCCTGCCCGGCCCGCCGACCACGTTCGGCCTGTATCGCGACGGCAACCGCATCGCCGCGCTGCCGCGCCCGCCGGGGGCCAGGGCGGCCTATGCCCCGGCGATGCTGGCGGCGCTGCCCTATGTGCTGGTGCCGCACGCGCGCGCGCTGCTGGTCGGCGCCTCCGGCGGGTTCCACATCGCCGCGGCGCGCACGCTGGGCGCCGGCGCGATCACCACGCTGGAGCCGGAGCCGATCCTGCGCGCCGCCGTCCGCCACGGCTTCGGCCCGGCGCCGGCGACCGATCCGCGCGTCTCGGCGGCAAGCCCGCTGGCGGCGGCGCGGCCCGGCGCCGGCTACGACATCATCGACATCGCCGGCGACTTCCTCGATTCGGCGGAGGCGAACGCCAGCGATTTCAGCGCCGAGGCGCTGGCAGCCGACCTGCGCGCGCTCTCGCCCACCGGCGTGCTGTCGGTCCCGGTGTCGATCCGGGAGTTTCCGGCCTACGCGCTGCGCCTGCTCGCCACCGCCCGCGCCGCCCTGCTGCGCGCCGGCATCGCCGACCCGGCGCGGCACGTGATCGCCTATCGCTCGGCCTGGAACATGCGCATCCTGCTGTTCCGCACGCCGCCCGACGCGGCGCGGATCGCGGCCGCGCGGAAATTCTGCGACGACCGCTCCTTCGATGTCAGCTACTACCCCGGCATCGACCCGGCGGCGGCGCGGGCCAACATCTACAACGACCTGCCGCCCGTCTCCTTCGAGACCGGCGAGGTCGCGACCGGCGGCGCGCCGCAGGACGCCATCGCCGAGGAAGCCGGGGCGGTGCTGGCCGGCCGGCCGACGCCATCGGCCGAGAGCTTCAACCTCGCGCCGATCACGCTCGACCGGCCCGCCTGGTATGCGCTGCTGCGGCTCGATCATCTCGGCACCGTGCTGCGCCGCGTGGAGGTGCTGCCGCAGGCGGAGGTCGGGGCGCTGGTCAATCTCGCCGTGCTGGCGCAGGCGGCGGTGATCGCGCTCGCCGTGCTGCTGGTGCCGCTGGCGGCGGGGCGGCGGCTGCGCGCGCCGGGGGGTACGCTCAGGGCAGCGGTCTATTTCGCCGCCCTCGGCCTCGGCTTCCTCGCCATCGAGATCGTGCTGATCGAGCGGGCGAGCTTCCTGCTGGACGACCGCACCAGCGGCTTCGCGCTGGTGCTGACCGGGATGCTGGTGTTCTCCGGCCTCGGCAGCATGGCATCCGCCCGCTTCGCCGCCCGCCCGGCGCTGGCCGCCGCCATCGCCGCCGGCGCGGTCGCGGCGTGGTGCGCGATCCTGTTCGTCTGGCTGCAACCGCTGCTGCTCGCGTCGATCGGGCTGGCCTTCCCGCTGCGCGTGGCGGTGCTGCTGGCGGTGACGGCGCCGGTGTCGTTCGCGCTCGGCATGCCCTTCCCGCTCGGGCTCGCGTTGACCGGCGCGGGGCCGTTCCTGCCCTGGGCCTGGGCGGTGAACGGCGCGTTTTCCGTGGTGGCGACCCCGCTCGCCAACCTGATCGCGCGCGAAGCGGGGTTCAGCAGGGTTCTATTGGTGGCGCTGCTGCTGTATGGGGTGGCCGCAATCGCTGTCCCCGCGCCAAGGAAACCCCGATCGTGGCCGGTATCGCCCCCGTCCTGACCCGCCGTACCCTGCTGACCGCCGCGACCCTGGCCGCGCCCGCCTTGCTGACACGCCCGGCGCATGCCGCCGATGCCGCGCCTGCCCCCGCCGCCGCCTGGACCCGCGCCGCCTACGAGGCGGCGATGGCGAAATCCGGCCGCCCGGTGTCGCTGACCGAGGCGCAGTTCGCCGCCATCCAGGCCCGCAAGCCGGCGGCGATGAAGCGGATCGAGGAGTACCTGAAGTCGCATCTCGGCCATGCCGACCCACTGGTGATGACGGCGTTCGATCAGGTGCCGCGCGAGTATTTCCACTACCTCTACGACCAGCACCGCGCGACGCCGGGGGATGCCTACGAGTCGAACCCGAAGCCCTGGGCGCTCGGCTACGGCTCGGCGCTGTCGGATTATCTGGGGCAGGCGTACATGACGCAGGTCTGCCAGCCGAAGCCCGACCACGTGACGCTGGAAATCGGCACCGGCAGCGGGTTCCAGAGCGCGCTGCTGTCGCGCATCGTCAGGCACGCCTACTCGATCGAGATCATCGAGCCGCTGGGCAAGGCGGTCGGCCACATCTTCGCCCCGCTCGGCTACGACAACGTGTCCACCCGCGTGGGCGACGGCTATTACGGCTGGCCGCAGGTGGATGGCGGCTTCGACATCATCATCGTCACCTGCGCCGCGCAATACGCCCCGCCCGACCTGCTGAAGCAGTTGAAGCCGAACGGGCGGATGGTGATCCCGATCGGCCAGCCGTTCAAGCGCGGCCAGGTGCTGTACATCTACACCAAGGACGCGGCCGGCAAGATCCATTCGCGCCGCGATGTCGGCGTGTATTTCATCCCGATGACCGGCGAGATGATGAAGAAGTCGGCGCACGCCGCGACCAACTGACCGTCGTTCCCCGCGCCGTCCCCCGGCGGCGCGGGGACGGCGCTATGACTCG
>JAJZVE010000765.1 GCA_021845835.1 Pseudomonadota bacterium
TCCGATCTGGGAGAGGATCATCATTTGGGTTTGTCATTGATCCAAGCCTTCCAGCGTCACGCGCCATGTTCGGTGGACTTGCTTCGGAAAAGCGAGCCGCGTTCGACCGATATCAGCGTCTTTGCCCCGCTCGACCACACTGTAGACCAGTCCACGCATCGGCTCCTGGCAAAAGACGTCGGACGACAGGCCAACCCCCGAGCCACAAATTCAGCGTTAACCCTAAAGCCGGCATTCACCGCTGTGACCGCATCCGACGCCGTGACCGCGGCTAGCCCCTTGTGGTCAATCGAACGTAGCGTTTCTTCGCCGGATCGACCGGTGGCCGTCGCCTCAATCACCATGGCTCGCCTCCCGGACTCGCGGCATGGTCCGTTCCGACCGTGGTCGTTGCCGTCGGATTTCGCCCTTCTGCGCCGCGATGCCCATTTCCAGACTGTCGGCAATCCGGTGCGCGCGATCGAGAAAGTGTGCCACCGCCGGTGGCGGGCAGATCTCACTTACGGTCTCGGCGAAGATCTCAAGCCAGCGATTGAACTCCGGCGTGTCGATGGGAAGCGCGAGATGTGCCACCATCGGCTGACCGTGATAGCGGCCACTCATCAGCGCAACCGACGACCAGAAGGTGCATAGCCGCGCGATGTGTCCTTCCCAGTCATGTACCTTGTCCTCGAAAATCGGGCCGATGAGCGGATCGCGTCGGGCTCTTTCGTAGAAGGTGCGTACGACCCGTTCGATCATCGCCTCGTCGATCCCCGTCCGCGCGACAATACCATCGATAATCTGACGACGATCGGGTGAACCGGATTGGGTCTCCAGAATCATTCTCGTCCTCATCTGCGAGCCAAGAAGAGCGCCATCGCTTTGCGCTTCCAGCATAACATGCATATGAAATGTATCTTATTGCGTCAACCTTCAACCCCGGGCCGTAACACCGCCGGAGAAGAGGAAAAATGCGTCTGACCTTGTGGACCGATTATGCATTGCGGACGCTGATTTTTGTCGGCGCGAAAGGCAGACAATTCGCCACGATCGCCGAGATCGCCAAGAGCTTCGATGTCCCGAAAACCCATTTGATGAAGGTCGTGAATCGCCTCGGGCAACTTGGGTATCTGGAAACGGTCCGCGGCAAGGGCGGTGGAGTCAGGTTGGGCCGTCCACCATTGGAGATCGTCGTAGGCGCAGTCGTGCGGGAAACGGAGGAAGATCTGGCTGTGATGGGCTGCCTGGGAAGAACCGGGTTTTGTCGTATTGAGGCGTGTTGTGTCCTACGCGGTGCACTTCATCAGGCCACGCAGGCTTTTTTGACCACGCTCGACGGCTACACCTTGGCCGACCTCTTGGCGCCCCGCGCCAGGCTCGTCCAGAGTTTAGGCATAGCGCCTGTGAAGATTCGCCGAAGTGCGTTGGGTTTTGTTCCCGAGTGATTCTAATGGCGAGTTTCCTGTGACCACAACCACAAACAGAAGCGCCCCCGAGGTAGCGATGCGATTCTGCGAAGGTGGCATAGACGGTATGCGCGCTTGTCGGCGCGCGGGCCAGGCAGTGGATGGAGGCGATTGCGTTGGATAGCGATCGTCCATTTAAGCACATCGAGCCGCTGCGGGCCGTCCTCGCATCCGCGGGCAGCGGCCCCGGTGAGCAGGCCATGACCCTGCCCGGCATCAGTTCGGCCAATGGTCCGACGCTGGCAGCAGCGCTTCGCCGAAGCGGGGATTGACGGTCTGCTGCGTGACAATACCCGCAAGCCGGGCAAGCCACCGATTGCGGCCGAGACGGTGGCGCGCGTGGTGGCGTTGACCTGTGCCGAATCATCTCGAACTGGGATGCGCGGCCTCTAGCGAGCCGGCGATGTCGGCGATGGACCGGAACAGCACCAGTGCGTCGTCCTTGGACGGCAGGAATCCGCGGTGGCGCCAGGACGACGCCGCCTCCTCATCCACGGCGTTGACGACCAGAGCGCGCCCGCCGATCAGCGCGGCGCCACTGACGCTGCGGACAAGCGCATGGTTAAACAGTCCGGTGCCGATCCCTCGCCCGACCCAGGCCAGATCGGTCGCGAGTTGGCCGAGCAGAATGCAGGGCACCGGGTTCGGCGGCTGGCCGGTGCGGATCGAGCGCGGCAGGGCGGCGGGGACGATGGCGGTCGGCGCCAGGCCGTAATAGCCGACGACACGGGCCGCCACGTGGACGACCATGACCACCGTGAACCCCTTCTGCTGATTGGCCAGCGCCCGGGTCTTCAGCCAATGATCGAGCGAGGGCTTGCCGCAGGAGAACCGGGTTACGTCGTGGCCGGGATTCAGCAGTTCGGGGGCGGAGAGCGGCGGCTCCGCCATCAGCGCTTCGCCGCGCCCTTCTCCCACGGCGCCTTGCGACGGAGGGATGCCACCATCTCCGGCACCGGGGCGGCGGGCGCGGAGACGGCTTGGACGAACGCCTCGAAGCCCTCCGGGGTCATGCGGAGCAGCGTGCTTTCCATGAGGACCTCCTCGGCGGCCCGGACCGCCGCCTCCCGCACGAAGTCGGTCCGCGACCGGCCGCGCAGGTCGGCGGCACGGTCGATGATGGCGATGTCGCCTTCGGGGAGGCGCATCGAGAGCGGGTGGTCTTTGCGTTTGGCCGCGCCGGTCATGGTGGTCCCCTTCGCCATGACGCTGATGTAGGAGACCGTAGCGCGTTTTGCAATACGAAACACGCTGCTGCGCGCTCTCCCAGCCGAAGTCACTCCGACCCGGCGATGGTTGACTGATCTCCGTGGCGCTCCCGGCTGGACTGCGACGGTTCCGAATGTGGCGGCGGCTTATGGGGCACGGCCGGTGGCACCCGGCGCACAGGAGCCCGAAACGCCCGGTCGGAGGTGATGAACCGCTCGACGATGATCGGCACCAGCTTCTCGACGGTCGGCGCGTCGGCCAGGCGGTCCTGCGCCGCAATCGCCGCAGCGTAGTCGCGGATCAGCGCGTCCTGTGCGGCGGTGAAGACGATGGTGCGCTTGACCGGCCGGTCGTCGGGCAGCGGGCCGATGCGGAGTTTCGCCATCCCCGTCCTCCTTACCCTCCCCCGTAGGGACGCAGCACGATATCGCGGTTGACCATCACATCGAGCGGGAAGCCCGGGCGCACGGTCAGGGTCGGCTGGACGCCGAGGTCCCGCGAGACGATCGACTGCCCGGCCTGGTTGGCGGCCTGCTCGCCGCTCTGGCCGAGCGCGATGATCACGTTGCCCGTCCCGGTGCCGCCGACCACGTTGTTGGTCGCGAGCGCGCTGGAAACGCCGAGCAGCGAGGAC
>JAJZVE010000766.1 GCA_021845835.1 Pseudomonadota bacterium
CGATCCACAGCCCCGACAGCGCCACCAGCACCGCGGTGGCCCACATCGCCGGCACCACCCCGCCGCCCCATTCCGCCACCGCACCGAGCAGTAGGGCGCCGATCGCGTAGCCGGTGTCGCGCCAGTAGCGATATGTGCCGAGCGCCCGGCCGCGCCACAGCGGCGGCGCGAGATCAGCCATGGCGGCGATCAGGTTGGGATAGAGCAGCGCCATGCCGATGCCCATCACCACCGCCCCGATCTCCCACACCAGCACGCTACCGGCCGCCGCGGTGACCGCGATGCCCAGCGCGAGCAGGAAGAACCCCGCGACCACCGGCGGTTTGCGGCCGATCCGGTCGGCCAGATGCCCGGTCCAGAGCTGCGACAGGCCCCACACCATGGCGTAGATCCCGGTGAGCCAGCCGATCCGCACCACGCCAAGGTGGCGGGCGCGGAAATAGACCGGGAACAGCACCCAGACGAGCGTATCGGCGATCTTGTTCACCACACCGCCCTGGCACAGCGCGCGGTAGGTCGCGTCGCGGAACGAGACCAGCAGGAACACCTCGCCCCAATGCGGCATGGCGGCCGGCGCGGTGTCGGGCGGGGCGGTCTGCGCGTGCTCGGCGCGCACCCAGGCCAACGTGTCCCGCACACCGGCGAGCAGGATCAGTGCCCCGGCGATGACCGCGAGACCGAACACCAGCAGCGCCCAGCGCGGCCCATACAGCGCCGCGAGATAGCTGGTGCCAAGCCCGGCCAGCCCGACCGCCACGTAGCCCGCCGCCTCGTTGATGCCCACCGCGAGGCCGCGCTGGTGGCTGCCGGCGAGGTCGACCTGGCTGGTCACCGTCATCGTCCAGGTGAAGGCTTGGTTCACGCCGAGGAACACGTTGGCGGCAATGATCCACCACCAATTGGGAGCGAAGAAGATCAGCAGCGGGATCGGCAGCCCGGCGAGCCAGCCGGCCAGCATAACCCGTTTGCGCCCGATGTGATCGGACAGGCTGCCGGCGACGAAATTGAGCGCGCCCTTCACCAGGCCGAACGACAGCACGAAGGATGCGAGGAACAGATACGCGCCCTTCGCTACCCCGAACTCGGGGGCGAGCGCGGGCAACACGGTGCGCTCCATGCCGACCGTCAGGCCCACACAGAACACCTGCACGGTCTGCAGCGCGAACTGGCCGAGATTGACTCGGATCCCGCGCCTCTGGGCGAGGACGCCGGAGTCCATGGCCCTAGGCCGGGACCGGGACGCGCCCGGCGTTGGCGGCGCGCAGCGCGGCGGCCTCGGGCGGCGGCGGCGGGATCTCTTCCAGCATGAAGCGCACGAACGCCGCTTCATCGTCGATCCGGAACGCTTCGTTGTGACGCCGCTCGAACCCGATCGTCGAGGCCGGCTTGCCGCTGAGCCGCCGGCCGCAGACCGAGCCGGCATAGGCGCCCGGCAGCACGTCCACATAGTCGGGCAGCGACTTCAGGCGTTGCGCGCTGGCGAACAGGGCGCGCGCGCCGGCCTCGGCGCTGGTGGTGAGCTCGGTGCGGCCAAGATCGCCGGCCATCAAGGTGTGCCCGGTCAGCACGAACCAGGGTTCCTCGGCCCGCGTGTGGTCGGTGACCAGCAGCGCGATATGTTCGGGCGTGTGGCCGGGGATGTGCCAGACCTCGGCGGTGACGTTGCCAAGATCGAGCACCGCGCCGTCATCGACGCCGTGGAAGGCAAAGCCAGTCTCTGCGCCGCGGGCCAACACGTAGGGCGCACCGGCGGCGGCGGCGAGCTCGCGCGCCGCGGACGGGTGGTCGGCGTGGAGATGGGTGTCGATGACGTAGCGGATGCGCATACCGGTTTGGTCGGCGGCTTCCAGATACGGCGCGATCGGCCCGAGCGGATCGACCACCGCGGCCATCGCCTTGCCGCCGCAGCCGAACAGGTAGGACAGCGCGACCGGGTCGCGGTGCAGGAATTGGCGCAGGATCATGGTGTCCCCCTTGGCGGCGCGTGTTGACGGTTCGGACGTTTTCGCCAATATTCCAGTTATCATTGGAGTGACGTAGCAATGCCGTCAAGCCCCAACCCGAAGCGCGCGGTGTTCGCGGAGTTCGCCGCCGTCGCCCAGGCACTGGCGAACCCGCATCGGGTGGAACTGATCGAACTGCTGGCGCAGGGCGAGCGCAGCGTGGAGGCGCTGGCCGGGCTCGCCGGGCTGCGGATCACCAACGCCTCCCAGCACCTGCAACTGCTGCGCCGGGCCGGCCTGGTCACGGCGCGGCGTGCCGGCAAGCAGGTACGCTACGCACTGGCTGGGCCAGACGTGATCGCGCTGCTGATGGCGCTCTGCCGCACCGCCGAACGCGGGATGGCGGAGATCGACCGCATCGTGCGCAGCTATTTTGGGGCCCGCGACGGGTTGGAGCCGGTCTCGCATGAGGAACTGGCCGCGCGGCTGCGCGACGGGCTGGTCACCTTGATCGATGTCCGCCCGGCCGAGGAGTTCGCCGCCGGCCACATTCCGGGCGCTGTGAACGTCCCGCTGCCGGAGTTGCCAGAGCGGCTCACATCCCTGCCCGCCGGGCGTGAGGTGGTGGCCTATTGCCGCGGTCCTTACTGCGTCTATGCGTTCGAGGCGGTGGCTGCATTGCGCGCGGCAGGCTTCGACGCGCGCCGCCTGGTCGATGGTTATCCGGAATGGTGGGCTGCCGGGCGGCCGGTGGCGTCGGCTGCATAGCGGGAGCGACACCGTTGCATCTCAGTCTGATCGCCTGCGATCACGGTGCGGTGGAGATGGCACCGCTGCGCGACGCGCTGGAGGCGCGCGCGGTCGAGGTTTGGGCGAACCCGGGCGTGGTGGCGGTCGCGGTGCTCGCCGATGGCGATCGCTGCGGCTTGCTGTCCACCTGGGCGGACCGGGCGGCGTTCGAGGCGTGGCGGCAGCGGCTCAGCTATCGGTGGGTGCAGGATTTCCTCGCGCGTTGGTCGGAGCGGGAGCCATTGACCTTCGACTGCGCGTTCCACGAGGCCGACATCGCGCCGCCGCGCAGCACGCGGGCAAGCCCAGCCCGTCCACGGGATCCGTCGTGACCCTCGGCGGCCGTCCGAGTAGGCGGCCATGATCGCACGCCGGATCCGCCGCGATCCGCGGCCACGCGGCGGTCCGACCGGTGTCGGAGGTGGCATTGGGCAGCCGCCAGGAGGTGCGCCTCCCGGCCGGTGCCGCAACCCGCTCACAGCCGGCGCTATGGCTTGTGGGCGCGGAAGGTGGCGCCGGTTGTGGTCGGCGCGGTCTTGTAGCCGGTGAACGCAACC
>JAJZVE010000767.1 GCA_021845835.1 Pseudomonadota bacterium
GCGTCCTGCACGGTGCCGATGGCGCGCTCGTTGCCGGGGATCACGCGGGAGGAGAACACCACCGTGTCGCCCTCGCCGAGTTCGATGCGTGGATGCGTGTCGGCGGCGATGCGCGCCAGCGCGCTGCGCGGCTCGCCCTGGCTGCCGGTGACCAGGATCAGCAGGTTGTCATCCGGCACATCGTTCGCCTCATCCTCCGAGAGGAACGGCGGAATGCCCCGCAGATAGCCGGTGTCGCGCGCTGCCGCCTCGAGGTTGCGCAAGGACCGGCCGACCACCGCCACGCTGCGCCCGGCGGCGCGGGCGGCGAGCGCGATGGACTCCACGCGGGCGACATTGCTGGCAAAGCACGTCACCACCACACGCCCGCGCAGGTCGCGGATCAGCGCGGTCAGGGAGCGGCGAACATCCCCCTCGGACCCCGAATGCCCCTCCACCATCGCGTTGGTGGAGTCGCAGACCATCGCCAGCACCCCCTCCTCCGCCAGCGCGGCAAAGCCCGCCTCGTCGGTGGGGGGGCCGACCATCGGGTCGGGGTCCAGCTTCCAGTCGCCGGTATGCAGCACGGTGCCGGCGGGGGTGCGGATCACCAGGGACTGCGACTCTGGCGTGGAATGGGCGACGCGCAACTGGCTGAGCCGGAACGGCGGCAGGTCGATGGTGTCACCGGGTGGTACCACATGCAGCGGCACTTCGTTCAGCAGTTGCACCTCGGCCAGCTTGCGGCGCAGGATCGCGGCGGCGAAGGGGCTGGCATAGACCGGGCAGCGCAGCGACCGCCACAGCCAGGCAACCGCCCCCAGATGGTCCTCATGCGCGTGCGTGATGACCAGGCCCACCAGACGGTCGCGCCGTTCGGCGATGAAGGCCGGGTCAGGCATCATCACATCGACTTCGGGCAGCTCGGCGCCGCCGAAGCCGATGCCGCAGTCCACGGCCAGCCAGCGCCCGCCGCAGCGATAAAGGTTGAGATTCATGCCGATCTCGCCCGTCCCTCCCAGCGGGAGGAACGCCAGATCGCCGGTCGCCGCATCCATGTTCGGTGTAAATCCTCGTCAGTCGCTGTCGGCCGGCCGGATCCGGTCACGGTGCAATGTGGGGGCCGGGTTGCGTGCTGCCAACAGCCGCAGCCCCTCCAGCGTGATGTCCGCGTCGATGTGTTCGATCACAGTGGCGCCTTCGGCCATCAGCGGCGCCAACCCGCCGGTCGCGATCACCTTCAGCGGCGCACCGAACTCCCCCTTGATGCGCGCCACCATGTGCTCGACCAGGCCGACATAGCCCCAGAAGACGCCGGACTGCATGGCGGCCACGGTGTTCGTGCCGATCACCGCGTGGGGTCGCCCCATGCCGATGCGTGGCAGCCGGGCGGCGGCGCGGTGCAGGGCCTCGATCGACAGGTTGATCCCCGGCGCGATCACGCCGCCGAGATAGGCCCCGGCCCCGTCCACCACGTCGAAGGTGGTGGCCGTGCCGAAATCGATCACCACCAGCGGCCCGCCATAGCGAGCGTGCGCGGCGAGGGCATTGAGCAGACGGTCGGCGCCGACCTCCTCCGGATTGTCCATCCGGATCTCGAACCCCCAGTCGAGATTGGAGCGGACCACCAGCGGCTCGACATCGAACCAGTCGCGGCAGAGCCGCCGCAGGTGATACAGCGCCGCCGGCACCACCGTGCCGATCACGGCGCGCTTCACGTCGGCACGCTTCAGCCCCTGCAGCTCCAGCAGCGAGAGCAGCCAGACCGCATATTCATCCGAGGTCCGCTGCGGATCCGTCGCGATGCGCCAGATGCCACGCCAGGACGTGCCGTCGTGCAGCGCCGCCACGACATTGGTGTTGCCGGCGTCGAATGCGAGCAGCATGGCTCACGCGCCTCCTGGCTGGGGAGTGACAACCTCGCCTGCGACGAACGTACGGATGCCGGCAGCCGTCGCAAGCAACAAGCTGCCATCCGGACCCAGGCCGGCGAAGCCACCCTCCGCGGTGGTGGCGCCGAGGCGGACCTGCAGCGGCGCCGCCGGCCGCGGCCCCCGCGCCAGCCAAGCATCCCGCACCCTAGCAAACCCATCGCGCGCCCGCACTTCCCGCCAGGTTTGCAGGGATGACAGGAGTTGGCGAGCGAACGCCTCCGGCGCCGGCGGCGGCACGACCTCGGCGAGGCAGGCGGTCGGGCGGTCCGGCAGCCGCGGCGCGACCGCGAGGTTCACGCCCATGCCGACCACCAGGAAGGACAGCATCCCATCCGGCCCGGACGCGGCCTCTGTCAGGATACCGGCCAGCTTGCGGCCGTGCAGCAGCGCGTCATTGGGCCATTTCAGCGTCAGCGCCCGTGGATCGGGCAACAGCGGCGCCAGGCTTTCCGCCAACGCAACCGCCGCGAGCAGCGACCATTGCCCGGTATCGCGCGCCTCCTCCTGCGGTCGCAGCAGCACTGACAGGTAAAGATTGCCTTCAGGCGACTGCCAGGCGCGCCCATTGGTGCCACGGCCCCGCGTCTGCCGCCGCGCCAGCACGGCGAGGCCGTCCGGCTCGCCATCGAGAGCGCGGGCGCGGCAGAGATCGGAGGTGGAGGGCAGCGAATCGTGGATCGAAAGTCGGAAGGTCGTATGCCGACCTTCCGTCATCCGAACAGGACCCGCGCCGCCGCCTCGGCCGCGCCGACGATCGGGGCGGGAACCACGAAGAACAGGGCGGTGAACAGCCCGGACACCGCCGCCAGCACCGACAGCGAGGCCGGGCGTGGATCGAACGGCTCGGCCACCGGCTGGTCGAAATACATCACCTTGATGATGCGGATATAATAGTAGGCGCCGATCACGCTGGTCAGCACGCCAAGCACCGCCAGCACCCACAGGCCGCTCTGCACCGCCGCGGTGAAGATGAAGTATTTGCCCCAGAAACCGGAGAACGGTGGGATGCCGGCCATGCTGAACATGAAGATGGCCAGCCACAAGGCCAGCATCGGATCGCGCCGCGCGAGCCCGGACAGGTCGGCAATCTGCTCCACCATCTCGCCCCGCCGGCGCATCGCCAGGATGCAGGCAAAGGTGCCGGCGTTCATGAACACGTAGGTGACGAGATAGATCAGCACCCCGCGGATGCCGACCTGCGTGCCGGCGGCCAGCCCGATCAGCATGTAGCCTACGTGACCGATCGAGGAATAGGCCATCAGCCGCTTGAAGTTGCGCTGTCCGATCGCGGCCAGCGAGCCGAGCAGCATGGAGGCAATCGACACCAGCACGATCAACTGCTGCCACTGGGCCAGCAGGTGACCGAACGGCGACG
>JAJZVE010000768.1 GCA_021845835.1 Pseudomonadota bacterium
CAGGCACGGCCGCTGGTGGTCTGGAACGCCACGGCCAGCACGCCGGTCGGCCTTTGGCGCGTGCTGCCGGCCGCGAGCCGGAAGCACCTCCGCGTCGGCGACTACGTGCTGTTCTGGCCCAACCGGCGCAGTGCCCAGCTGTTTGCCCGGCGCGGCTATCTGCCGCGCGGCGTGCCGCTGCTGAAGCGCGTTGCCGCCGTCGCCGGACAAACCGTGTGCGAGTGCGAAGGCGAAGTTTCGATCGATGGCCGCACCATCGCCCGCGCCCTCCCCGTGGACGGGCGCGGACGCAGCCTGGCGGCATGGAGCGGTTGTGGCAGGCTCCCGGACGGCGAGATTTTCGTGCTGATCCCGAGCGTGCCGACCTCGCTCGACGGGCGGTATTTCGGGCCGACACCGATCCGCGCCGTCATCGGCCGCGTCACGCCGCTCTGGCTTCCCGGCGGGCGGACGCGATGACCGTGCCGCACATCTTCCCCGCCATCCTGTTGTTCGGCCCAGGGACGGCCATCCTGCCGTCCCGGCCAGTTTCCGCACCGCCGGCGCGCGCAGCGAAGGTCAAGGGCGGCGCAGCCGGCGCGCCCTGGCGCGCTTTACCCTTGATCGGAGCCAGCGCGCTGGCAGCGCTTCACCTGTCAGCGGCGTGGCAGCGGCTTGGCTCATGGAGGGGTTCACGATGGACGTGCTGACCCTGGTCGCGACCTGCGGCCTTGCGGCCCGCGCGGCGCTGTTCGTGCCGCTTGGCAGTGCGCCCGCGTGCGCGAGTGCGACGCCCGTGTTGCGCGGCGACGGACACGAAGCGGTCGCGGTTTGGCAGCCCGACATCGCCGCGGCGGCGCACCGCTTCGACATTCCCGAAGCATGGATCGCCGCCGTGATGCGCGCGGAGAGCGACGGCCAGGCGACCATGGCCGGCGAGCCAATCCGCTCACCAGCAGGCGCGATGGGCCTGATGCAGGTGATGCCGCAGACCTACGCCGCGCTGCGCACCCGCTACGGGCTGGGCGCCGATCCGTATGCGCCGCGCGACAACATCCTCGCCGGCGCGGCGTATCTACGCGAGATGCTGGACCGATACGGTGTGCCCTGGTTCCTCGCTGCCTATAACGCCGGGCCGGCGCGGCTCGATGCGTTCCTGCACACCGGCCGCGCGCTGCCGGCCGAGACACAGCGCTACCTCGCCGCACTCGTGCCGCAGATCGGCGGCACGTCGAGCGCGCTGCAGGCGGCAGTCGGGACGGCGGTATTGAGCACGGAGTCTGCTCCGAAGCGGCCGGTCCCGAGCCCAAGCGACTCCCTCAGCGCCGGCCTTTTCGCGACTGTCGTCGTGCATCCCGAGGCCTCTCCGGCGCGCGCGGCGCCGCCGATCGTGAGTCCGAACATGGCGCCGATGCCGGCGCCAACGGAGGTAACGGGCGGTTCGGGTGCGGCCCGACTTGAGCCGCGACCCGTCTTCAGTTCTGCCCTCGATGTGCGCGGGAATGGTGCGCTGTTCGTTGCCCTCCAATGACGCGGGCGCAGCGCAGATGATCTGGCGGCGGCTTCGGTCGATGCCACGGCGTGACGTCCGGCTGCCGAACTGCACGTTCGCTGCACCAATTCTGCTCCCGATTGCGCCATCAACTGACGTGGCGGCGTTGGTCATCTGATGTTTGTCGTGCGTCGCGGGAGATCGCATTTGGTCGCGCCCATAGCGGCAATTTCTGTTGATCTGCACTTGGAGAAGGACGACTGGCGGAGGGGCAAAGTTCGGATCAGAAGGGAGGGCAAGATAAAGGCCTGCGGCACCACTGCGCGCGATTGGCCGCGATTTCAGTGTCTGCACATTGGGTTATCGACGGCGGCCACCGTGCCGCGACTTCGCGACGAGGCACGGCAACCCCGTGTCATGGCCGCTTCTGCTTGCGCGTTTTCACAGTGCCACCAAGGCTCCTTCGCGAGTGGTAGCTTTGCCGTCAGTCTCAGAGCATGGCTCGCCCCGACGATGATCCACGCCTTCGCCCTCGCCTTGGCCGCACGCGTAGCCGGGAACATCGGCGAGTACTGGCGGCAACGCAGATCAAGCGCGCGATTTCTCGTGCCGGCGCACTCGCGCGGCCATCTATTGCGACGCCACCTGTCGGTGCGCGGAGCCTCGCCGATCTGCCGGCCAAGCGCGGCAGGGGCGCAGCCTTCGCGCGCGGACGGGCGGCCTCACCGCGGGGCTGGTCGCAGGCGCAGCCGGGCGCCCGCCGAGTCGTGGTCAAAGCTCGCTACGTGAAGATGCGTGCAGGAAGTCGCGCGGCGGCCGTGCATCTGCGCTACCTCCAGCGTGACGGCGTCACCCGTGAGGGTTCGCCGGGCCAGCTCTACTCCGCCACGGCGGATCGCGCCGAAGGCCGCGCCTTCCTCGACCGCTCAGAGGGTGACCCGCGTCAGTTCCGCCTGATCGTGGCCGCGGAGGACGGCGCCGCGCTGTCTGACCTCCGCGCCTTCACCCGTGATCTCATGCGGCAGGTCGAGCGCGATCTCGGAACCGGGCTCGACTGGGTCGCGGTTGATCACTTCAACACCGCCCACCCGCACACGCACATCGTCATCCGCGGCGTCGATGAGGCCGAGGAGAACCTGGTGATCGCCGGGGCCTATCTGGCCCACGGCATCCGGGAGCGCGCCTCGGAGCTGATCACAATCGAGCTCGGCCCCGAGAGCGCGAAGGAACGACAGGCGAAGCTCGTCCGCGAGATCGACCAGGAACGGCTGACCCGGATAGATCGGGCGCTATTGCGCGAGGCGGGTGACGCGGCTGCTGGCGTGATCGACCTCCGCGCCGCCGCCGGGGAGCCGCGCTCCGACTTCGACTGGCAGCTACGGATCGGCCGGCTGCAAGTCCTGGAGCGGCTGGGATTGGCCGAGGAGATCGCCACCGGCCGCTGGCGTCTGGCTTCCGGCATGGAGGAGACGCTGCGCGCCCTCGGGGAACGCGGGGACATCATCAAGACCATGCACCATGCGTTGACCCGCCATGGTGCGGAACGCGGCGCTGAGCAGTTCGCGATCCACGACCTCCGCGAGCCGCTTGTCGCACCGATCACCGGGCGGCTGCTGGGGCGCGGGCTTGGCGGCGACGAACTGGGCGATCGGGTCCATCTGATCGTCGATGGCCTTGACGGGCGGGTCCACTACGTCGAGGTCCCCGCGGCCGGCGGGGGTGCCGCCAGCGCGCCGACGGGGGCCATCGTGGAGCTTGGTGCAGAACGCGGAGGGCCGCGCGCCGCGGACCGGAACATCGGCCATCTGTCGCATGCG
>JAJZVE010000769.1 GCA_021845835.1 Pseudomonadota bacterium
ATCGAAATTGCAATTGACAATCCAGACTCCTATATTTTACGAAACGTGTCGTTTAATAAAGGAGCGCCACATGACTCAAGTTCTAGTACCGGTCGCGATCGTCACAGGCGCCTCTCGTGGCATCGGTGCCGAAATCGCAAAACGCCTGGCCCGGGACGGGTTTTCCGTGGCGGTGAACTATGCGGCGAACGCCGATGCCGCGCAGGCCGTCGTTGCGCACATCCTGGCCTCGAACGGCCGAGCCGCCGCCATCAAGGCCGATGTCAGCCAGTCGGCCGATGTCGCGAGCTTGTTCGACCAGACGGAAGCGCAGCTCGGCCAGCCCACCCTGGTGGTGAACAACGCCGGAATCATGAAGCTGGCGCCGATCGCGGACATGGACGACACCACGGTAGACGCAATGCTCGCGGTCAATCTCAAGGGCGTATTTTACATGCTGCGTGAAGCCGCGCGCCGTCTCCCGCCCGGTGCCAAGATCATCAACACCTCGACCACACAGACGCGACTCGCCTCGCCGTCCTATGGCGCTTATGCGGCGTCCAAGGCCGGCGTCGAGATGCTCACCCTCATCCTGGCGCGGGAGCTTCGCGGGCAAGGCATCACCGTCAACGCCGTGGCGCCGGGCCCGACCGCCACCGAGCTCTTCCTCGAGGGCAAGTCGCCTGAGCTCATCGACAGGATCGCCGGACTTTCACCCCTTGAACGTCTCGGCACACCGGAGGACATCGCCCGGGTGGTCGCCATGATCGCTGGCAGTGACGGCGATTGGATAAATGGACAGACCATTTTCGTAAATGGCGGCTCCGCCTGAACGCAGCCCAGCCGAATTGTCAGAAGGGATATAAGCAGATGCCTGAGTTCAATCAGGGCGACGTCGCGCGCCCGAGTGTCGTTCGCCATGCTCTACCGCCGGGTGAAGGCGAGCAGGTGTTGCGCATTTTCCAGCGCAATGCGAGCCTCGCCCAACTGCACCTAGACGATCGGCGCGCCTTCTACGCCGCCATGGCGTCCCAGGCCCCCATGGCCGATGGCGTCACAGCCGAACCCGTCAGCGACGGTGCCGTGCGTGGCTGGTGGCTCCGACCGGCGGCCCATGACGCTGGCTCCGCGCTGTTCTTCGTCCATGGTGGCGGATACCACCTCGGCGACGCCCGATCCTATTTGGGGTTCGCCAGCCATCTCGCGGCTCGCACCAGGCGGGCGATCTTCAGCGTCGACTACTCCCTGGCACCGGAGCGGCGTTTCCCCGCGGCGTTCGACGATGTCATGCGGGCGCGGGCATGGTTTCTGTCCCAGGGCGTCCAGCGGTACGCAGCCTTGGGCGACTCTGCCGGTGGCGGGCTGGTTCTGGCCATGGCAGACCACACGGCGCCCGACGATCGCCTTGCCGCGATCGTGGTTTTTTCCCCTTGGACCGACCTTTCGAACAGTGGAACGAGTTTCGGCGATCCGGCTACCCGCGACCCGGTCTTCCAGCCCGCTATTCTCGAGGGACTCGCGCAATCCTATCTGGATGGCGCAAACCCGCGAGACCCCAGGGCTTCGCCCCTGTTTGGCGCTTTGAATGCCCTGCCGCCGATCAATGTGCAGGTTGGGGAGGATGAGCTTCTGCGCGACGACACTGTGCGCCTGGCGGAGCGGGCCGCCAGGCACGGCGCCACGGTGCGCCTCGATGTGTTCGAGGGCATGTATCACGTGTTCCAGCGGGACGTGGGCGCTCTGAAAACGGCCAAGACGGCATTGGAGATCGGCGCAAGGTTCATCGACGAACACTGGGCAAGCGACGATGTCGCTGAGCGGATCCCGCCCGATCTCGCGTCGCCCCAGCAGGACACGATGAAGCGATGGTCTCGCTAGAGACCGCCGGGACCGCTTTGGTCGTCGGCGCTGGTTGCGGGCGATGGCAGAATCTTTGAGCGCTGACGGTGCTTCATCCGCAGACGGAAATAAACAGACAATCGAGGGCGCGGCTCCATGCTGTATGAGATCATAACGCTGTATTGTCCGCTCCTGTCGGTCGGTGAAGTGGGCCAGCGAGCAGCAGCCTGGGGCCTTGAGGGTGCGCGGCACGGGGAGTTTCTTGGCTGTTGGAGGACAGAGTTCGGCGCGCTCGGCAGGGCGCTTCTGTTACGAGGATTCGAAACGGCTGAAGGCCTGGCCAAGAGCGGGATCGGGTGTTGCGGAGCCAGAGTCCGTTCGACGGCGGAGCATCCGTGACCGTGCTGGACATGTCGGGTTACGCGCCGTTACCCTTCTTTCCGGCGGTGAGACCGGGGCGCCTAGGCGCAGTCTATGAATTCCGTATTTGCAGATTGCGGCCCGGCGGCCCTGCGCCGACCCTCGCAGGCTGGCGTGACGCGATCGTGCCAGCGCGCGACTATACCGACCACCTCATCACCAACATGCACGCTTTGGATGGCCCGCCGCGTATCACGCATATCTGGGCGTTCGAGATCCACGAGCAGCGCGCCCGGCTACGTGCGAACGCCTATGACGCTGGCGCTTGGCCGCCGAAATCCGGTCCTGAAAACATCCTCGAAGCGGTATCGGTGATCGGGCTGCCCGAGCCCATGTCGCCATTGCATTGACACGATCAAGCCGACGTCGGCTGCGCGCGCGGCATGGCCACCGCCCGACTGAAGATTCATAGTGATAAAGGAATGAAATCGTGACCATTCCCATAGCCGGTGGCAACGGGCTAGTCGGTGCCCGCCTACTGCCTCGCCTCGTCGAAGCCGGCATACGCTGCCGCGCACTCGTGCGGGCGGGAAAGACAGTTCCTTCCGGCGTCGCCGCAGTTGCAGGCGATCTTCTCGATCCTGCCTCCCTGGTGGACGCTGTCGCGGGCGTTGAAGCGATCATTCATCTCGCCGCCGTTCTGCGCACACCGGACCAGGGCCAAATCTGGCGCGCCAATGTGGATGGCGCGCGCAACCTGATCGCGGCCGCCAGGGATCATGCGGCGGACGCCCGCTTCATCATGGCCAGTAATGGTCTGGTGTACAGTGAGGTCAGCCCTGGACCTTCACGGGAAAGCGATACGGTCGCACCGGAACGCGACTACCCGGCCAGCAAGGTCGCAGCTGAACGATTGCTGCAAGACAGCGGTTTGAACTGGTCGGTGCTGCGTTTCGGGTTCGTCTACGGCGACACTGAAGGGCATATAGAGCAGATACCGCAGATCGCGCACATACTTAAGCTCCATCGGCCATCCGCCTGTGCATGCTTCACCACCGGGATGTCGCGACGTTTGCAAAGATGGGGCTCGACGGCGGGAC
>JAJZVE010000770.1 GCA_021845835.1 Pseudomonadota bacterium
CGAGCACAATCTGGAAGTGATCAAGACCGCCGATTGGATCCTGGACCTCGGCCCGGAGGGCGGGGACGGCGGCGGCCGCATCGTCGCCGAGGGAACGCCGGAGGATGTGGCCGCCTGCGCGGACAGCTACACCGGGCGGTTCCTGGCGCCGCTGCTGGAACCGATCGCGCCGCCGGTGCGGGCGAAGGCGCGGCGGCGCGCGTAGGGGGAGGGGCAGGTTTCCCCGCTCTGCGATCTTCGGTAGAAGCCTACGCGGACACCGTTATGTCGAAGGACCATGGAACGGATGCGACGAGCGATGGATGCTGCGGACCCGGCGACTGCGGCCTATCGAGGGCGGGACCTCCCAGGCGGCCCGCCGCCGCGTGTCGCTGTGATGATTCCGTGCTACAATGAAGCCGCAGCGATCGCCGCAGTCGTCGCCGGTTTCCGCGCCGCCCTGCCGAGCGCGACCGTCTATGTCTATGACAACAACTCCACCGACGCGACTGCGACAGAGGCGCGCGCCGCCGGCGCAATTGTGCGCGCAGAACTGCTGCAAGGCAAGGGCTACGTGGTGCGTCGTATGTTCGCCGACATCGAGGCGGAGATTTATATGTTGGTCGATGGCGACGGCACATACGACGCTGTGGCAGCGCCAGCGATGGTGGCCGCACTGCGGGACGGCGGCCTCGATATGGTGACCGGCACCCGGATCAGCGACGACCCCGAGGCCTATCGCCGTGGCCACCGGCTCGGCAATCGCGTGCTGACTGGCATAGTCCAGTCAGTCTTCGGCAATCGCGTGTCGGACATGCTGTCGGGCTATCGCGTCTTCAGCCGCCGTTTCGTGAAATCCTTCCCGGCGCTGGCATCTGGTTTCGAAATCGAGACAGAACTCACGGTCCACGCGCTGGAGTTGTGCATGCCGCTCGGCGAGGTGGCGACGCGCTATGGCGCCCGCCCGTCCGGCAGCGCATCGAAGCTGCGCACATATGCCGATGGGCTGCGTATCCTGCGCACCATTGTCGTGTTGATAAAGGAGGAACGGCCGCTGCCCTTCTTCAGCTTGTGCGGTCTGGGGTTCCTTTTTCTTGGCTTCGGACTCGGGGTTCCGGTGGTTATCACCTATTTCCACACCGGCCTTGTGCCGCGGCTGCCCACGGCGGTATTGGCAAGCGGCCTCGTGCTACTGGCCTTTATCAGCGCGTCGTTGGCTATGGTACTCGACTCGGTAACGCGAGGACGGCGGGAGATGAAGCGCCTGATGTATCTTGCGGTGCCTGGAGTGCGCGGGCTCGCATGCACGCACGAAGACCCGCCAGCGTGAGCGCGCGGGTTGGAGCCATCCCCTCGCCTACGACGTGGCGCTCCGGCATGGCCTTCGTGCTGCTGACGCTTGGCTTCACGCTCGCCTGCGTCGTTCTGCAACTCCACGTCGGTGCCTACAGCGCAGATGTCGGCACCGGCGGGGACGAGGCGGCTCACGTCGTAAACGGTCTGCTCGTCTACGATTATGTCCGGCACGGGCTGTTCACCAATCCGATGCACTTTGCCTTGCGCTACTATCTCCACTGGCCTCGCGTCTCGATCGGTCACTGGCCACCGCTGTTCTATCCGTTCGAGGCGGCGGCCTTCTTGGTAGGCGGCCGCTCGATCGGGTCGGCGTTGGCGTTGCAGGCGCTGGTCGCGGGGAGCGCCGCCGCGTCCGCTGCCTGGCTGATCCACAGGCGGATCGGATGGGCGGCGGGGTTGGCTGCCGGGCTAGCAGTGCTGGCCTCGCCGCTGCTGTTGTTCTCCGTCGACCTTATCATGACAGATACGGCGCTTGGCTTGTGGATGGTGGCTGCGGCGCTGGCCTGGGCTCGGTTCGCCCATCAACCCGGTGTCGGCCGCGCGGTTCTGTTCGCAGCCTGCGCCAGCGGAGCGATCCTGACAAAAGGCAACGGAGTTGCCCTTGCGCTGCTTCCTGTGATACACGCGGCACTTGCCCGCGATCTGGCGCCGTTGCGCGACTGGCGGGCCTGGCTCGCCGCTGCCCTGGTTGGATTGGTCACCGCACCGTGGTACGTGCTGACCTACCGAATGATGGCGAATGGCTTTGTGTATAGCTGGGGATGGCGTTACACGCGGCTGGCGGTGCCCTTCTATTTGCATGCCATCACGACCAGTCTCGGCGTGATCGGAACAATAGGTTTTGCCATTGGCTTGCTCGGACTGGTCGGTCGCGGGACCGACCGACCGTTTCCGACGGAAACGTCCCTGGCGGCCCTGGTTCTGGCGCTGGTGGTGTTTCAGATGCTCGCGCCGGCCGATCTGTCGGCACGTTACCTCATCCCAATCGTACCGGCCGGGATCGTCGTGGCCGCCCAAGGGTTCGCGCGCCTCGCCCGCGCGGTAGGACTGGGGCGCCGTTCCCATCGTCTCCACCTCGCCGTTGCGGCGGCACTGCTGCTCGATGCTGCCGGCATGTTCCGGATGCCGCATGTGACACCATACGGTATGGATGCCGTCGCCCAGGCGATCATTGCGGCGCACGATGCCAGCAATACCGTGCTTGCCGCCGGCAACGACCATGCGGAGGGGGCGCTCATCGCTGCCTTCGCGATCGCCGATCCGACGCAGCGCTTCTATGTCCTTCGCGCATCCCAAGAGCTCGCGACAACGAACTTCATGGGCTCGCAGTATGCGCCCCGTTTCGTCAGTGCGGCTGAGGTCGCGCACTGGCTTCAGGGTAGCGGCATCGGCTGGCTGGCGATCGATCTTTCGCCCGGCAGTGTAGCCCTGCGGCACAACCGCCAATTGCTGCATGCCCTGCGGTCCGGAAATCCAGAGTGGCGCCTTGTTTTCCACGCGACGGGGCCGCGAGGCGAAGTGCGCCTCTATCGCCTATCCGGGAATCCGGCGACGAGCGCTCAGCTGCGCGCCCTCCTGCTTCGCGTGGCGCCGCCGTCGCTCGCCCGTCGGGATGATCTGGTCCTGCCTTCTGCCGAATCGTCAAGTGACGGCTCGCCAACTCCCAGATGATCCGGCCGTAGGTTGCGCACACGCCGCCCAAGGGCCTGCAGACGCGCGATGACATTACGGCCGATTGGATCCTGAACCTGGAGGCGGAGGGCGAAGGCGCGGCGGCGGGCTTGACGGTAAGGCGATTCTTTCTTACCTCGCCCGCATGAGCACGCTCACCATCACCGCCAAGGGCCAGGTCACGCTGCGCAAGGACGTGCTGGCCCATCTCGGCCTGCGGCCGGGGCAGCGGGTCGCGGTCGAGAAACTGCCCGACGGGCGGCTG
>JAJZVE010000771.1 GCA_021845835.1 Pseudomonadota bacterium
CAGACCCGCGAGGTCATGCACGATCTCATCCTGCACGTGAAATCCGCCGAGAAGCGCACGATCATCTTCGTCACCCACGATGTCGAGGAGGCCGTTTACCTCGCCGACCGCGTCGTCGTCCTCGCGCCGCATCCCGGCCGGGTCGACACGATCGAGACCATCCCCTTCGCTGCCCGCACGCGCGAACTGCGGCTCGACCCACACTTCCTCGCCCTGCGCCAGCGCATCACCGAGCGCATCCGCGCCACCGCCGGTATGACCGGCGCCTCCGACGGGCTGAGCGCCCTCGCCGCGCCGGTGGCATGACGCCAGATTTCCCCATAACATAAGGAGGCTCTCTTGAAACGAATCTTCAGCCGTCCTCTCCTCGCATGCGCGATCGGCGTGGCGAGTGCCGTGCCGCTCGCCCCCGCCAGTGCCACCGGCACCACGGTAAGCTTCGGCCTCAGCTCGTGGATCGGCTTCGCGCCGCTCTTCGTCGCCTCGACAAAGAAATTCTTCGGCGACTACCCGATCCGCTTCGTGCACATGGACAGCGGGATCAACGCCGCCCTAATTTCCGGCGCAGTCGACACCGCCGACATCTCGATGAACGAGGCGATCAACGACCGGGTCAAGGGTTTCCCGGTGAAGATTGTCATGCCGATCGACTATTCCGCCGGCGCGGACGCGATCGTCGCGAAGGACACGGTCAGGACCGTGGCCAACCTGCGCGGCAAGACCGTTCCGCTCGACACCGCCTCCTATTCCGAACTCCTGCTCTCCTATGCGCTGCACGGCGCGAAGCTCTCGCTCGCCGATGTGAAGCAAACCGACATGCCGGCGGCGGACGTGCCCGCCGCCCTGCTCGGCGGCCATGCCGTCGCCGGGGTGACCTGGGCGCCAAACATCTCGATGATCACGGCGCACAAAGGGTTCCATGTGCTCTACACCTCGGCCGACGCGCCCGGCCTGATCACTGACAATTTCGCGGCCAAGACCGGCTTCCTCAAGGCGCACCCCGGTGCGATGCCGGCGATCATCAAGGGGTTCCTGGAAGGCTCGGTCTATATACGGACCCATCCCGCGGCCTCTTACCGCATCATCGGCAAGGCGCTTGGCATCTCCCCGGCGGACGCAAAGGCGCAATATGCCGGAGTGGTCAACCCCTCGCTGCGCCAGATGAAAGCCATGATGACCGACGCAGGACACGAGACGATCATCGCCTACAAGGAGAACATAAAGATGGTGCGCGCCTTGATGGTATCGCAGAAGCAACTCGTGCCGTCGCAGAGCATCGCCTGGGCCAGCCTTCTCGATCCTACCTATGTCAATGCACTGAAGTGACGTGGCGTGGGACGCAGCTGCGCCGCCCCCCCCCCACGTCCCTCGCCACAGACGGCCCCATGCGCCTGGCTGACATTCTGACGCAGCGCGAGACGCCTAGGAGATCTGTGTGCGGGCTTTCGGCACCTTGCCCCTACCCGTACACAGATCACATCCGCTGCGTCGCCGCATCCTGGGTCCAATCTGCGGCAAATATCCGGCGGCATGCAGGCTTGCCAGCTTGCGGGCGTCGACCTTGTCGGTCTTGACGTGTGAAAGACGGAAAGGCCTGATTTTTTTGCGCATGACTCCTGGTCAATGGGATTTGGTATAACCCCCGGAAACCGTCTTCACCTCGAGGAAATCCTCGATACCGAAATGGCCGCCCTCGCGGCCGCTGCCGGACTGCTTGTAGCCGCCGAACGGATTGCCCTTGCCGAGCGACTGCCCGTTCACATGCACCATGCCGGCGCGCAGTTTCCGTGCCACGCGCGAAGCCTTCTTCTCGTCGCCCGTGCTCAGATAGGCGGCGAGGCCATAGGGCGTGTCATTGGCGATCCTCACGGCGTCATCCTCGGTGTCGAACGGAATGATCGACAGCACGGGCCCAAAAATCTCCTCGCGGGCGATCCGCATATCGTTGTTCACATCGGCGAAAATCGTCGGCTGGGCGAAATAGCCGCAACTGAACCCCGAAGGCCGGCCCGGCCCGCCGACTACAAGCCGCGCGCCTTCCTTGATGCCAGCCTCGATCAGGTCGCGCACCTTGTTGAACTGAAGCTCGGAGACAAGCGGGCCGATATGCGTTCCGCCCTGCGCCGGGTCGCCCACTGTCACGGTCTTCGCTGCCTCCACCGCGAGTTCGACCACCTTGTTGTAAACCTTGCGCTCGACCAGCATCCGAGTCGGCGCGTTGCATGACTGCCCGGCGTTCTCCATCACATGCGTGATGCTGCGCTTGATCGCCGCCGGCAGGTCGGCATCCGCGAAAATCACGTTGGGCGACTTGCCGCCGAGTTCGAGCGTGACGCGTTTGATCGTCTCCGCTGCGTTGCGGATGATTGAACGCCCGGCGCGGGTCGATCCGGTGAACGACACCATGTCGATATCAGGGTGGGAAGACAGCACCTCGCCAACCCCCGCGCCATCGCCGTTCACGAGGTTGAACACGCCCTTGGGGAAGCCAGCCTCGTCCATCATCTCGGCGAACAAAATGCTCGACATCGGTGCGATCTCGGAGGGCTTCAGCACAACGGTGCAGCCCACCGCGACCGCGGGCACCACCTTCAGCGTCACCTGGTTCATCGGCCAGTTCCACGGCGTGATCAGCGCGCAGACACCGATCGGCTCACGCAGGATGAGGTCGCCATTCGCCTCGTGCTCGAACGCGAAGTTTTTCAGTGCTTCGAGGAACCCCTCGATATGCCAGGTGCCAGCACCCGCCTGCTCGGAGAGCGCGAAGTCGATCGGCGCGCCCATTTCCAGCGAAATCGTCTTCGCCATTTCCGGCGCGCGGCGATCATAGATCGCGAGAAGTTTCTTGATCAGGGCGATCCGCTCGGCGAGCGGCGTCGCTGCCCAGGGCTCGAAGGCGGCGCGCGCGGCGGCGACCGCGCGGTCCACATCCGCCTTGCTCCCGAGCGAGATCACCGCGAAGGCCTGCTCGTCGGCGGGGTTGATCACCGGAAGGTCGTGCGGCACCGCGGGTGCCACCCATTCTCCATCGATGTAGAAATCGGTCTTGCGGATCACGGTCTCGAACTCCCCGTATCTGGTATCGGTCTGGTTCCGGTCAGGATTCATGGGCCGCGCCGAAACATCAAGCTTGGGTCAGCAGTTCATCGCTCGCCGCGATCGCCTCGGCCTCGCCGGCCCGGTCGATTCCGCGCGCGAGGGCGACGTAGACGAGACTGGCCACAAGAAGGCCCGGCGTCCAGGAAATATCGACGCCGCC
>JAJZVE010000772.1 GCA_021845835.1 Pseudomonadota bacterium
CTTCGGGACACGCTACGGGTCCAGTCACACGGACTCTCCCGCCGCGACATGGACTTGTAGCACAAAATCCGGGGCGCGTCATCCCGGCGCTTGCGCGCGCCGGGTTCCGGGCGGTTGCGGAACGGACGGAGACTTATGGCGTTCCGGGTTCGGGGGAGAACAGCTTGGCCTTCTCGGGCTTGTCCTTCCATTCATCGGCATCCGCCGGAGGCTCGCCCTTGCGGGTGATGTTCGGCCAGCTTCCCGCGTAGGTGCGGTTGAGCTCCGCCCAGGCGGCGGCGCGGTCGTCGCTGTCCGGCACGATCGCCTCGGCCGGGCATTCCGGCTCGCACACGCCGCAGTCGATGCACTCGTCGGGGTGGATGACCAGCATGTTCTCGCCGACATAGAAGCAATCGACCGGGCAGACCTCGACGCAGTCCATGTATTTGCAGCGGATGCAGTTCTCGGTGACCACGTAGGTCATCGCTGGCTCCTGAAGGCTGACAGGGATGAAATTCAGCCGGGGTATGGCGCCGAACCGGCAGGGCCGCAAGGGTCGGGCTGCGCGGCGCCGGGTTCCGGCAACTCCCGGTAGAGCAGGGCAGCGGCCGCCGCATTGCCGCGCCGCTCGGCCAGCGCCATCACCTCCACGACCCGCACCCGGCCATGCAGCGGCACGGTCAGCACGTCGCCGGGACGCAGCCTGGCGTGCGGCTTGTCGGTCGGCTGGCGGTTGATGCGGATCAGGCCGGAGGCGACCAGCTCCGCACAAGCCTCGCGCTGGCGCAGGAAACGGGCGCACCACAGCCAGGAGTCCAGCCGTTGCCAGTCCCGCGCTCCGCTCATGGTCATGGACGCAGCGCGGCCAGGGCGGCGAATGGCCCGTCATGGCGGACCGGCGCGCGCCGGGCGGGCGGTTCCGCCACGCGGCGGCGGCACTGCGGCGCCATCATCGCCGGCGCCGGCGGGCCGAACTGCGCCTCGGCCAGCGGCGCGGCCGGAAACAGCCGGAATCCCAGGCCGCGCAGCACCGCCGGCAGGACCTCGGCCCGCACCGACAGGCGTGAGGACAGGTCGGGCGGCAGCGGCGCCGGCCCGCGGCGGCTGTTCCAGGCCAGTTCGGCCGTCACCCGCTCGGCGATGTCGAGCCGCAGCAGCATCGGCCCCGCCGCAACCCAGCCCAGCGCGGCGGCCAGATCGGCGGGCCAGTCATCCGGCGGCGGCATGGCCACCAGACCCGGCGCCGGCAGCGTCGGCACCGCCTCCCCGCGGCGCAGCGCCAGCAGCGCGGCGCGGCGCGCGGCGGCACGGGGTTTCAGCAGCGCCGGCAGGAACAGTCCATGTCGCCCGGCCCGCACGCCGAGCGCCTTCAACCGGCCGCGCAGGGCGGGGGAGGCGGTGTCCTCGCCGGCCGCGGCGATGCCGAGTCCCTCGGCAAGGCGATGCAGCGGCCCGCGCAGCGCACCGTCGCGCTCGGCCATGTCGATGGCCGCGAACAAGGGACCGAGCGTCGCGCGCACCTCGGCATCGACATAGCGCTGCAGCCGTTGCCGCACGCGCTCGCGCGCCGCGCTGTCCAGGAACTCGCTGTCCAGCACCTCCACCAGCGGGCGCAGCGCGGTCGGCCCCGGCCGCAGCCGCGCGATCGGCACCCCGTCCCAGGCCAGGCGCTGGCTCGGCAGCCAGGCGAAGGCGGCATCCGGCGCCGTCTCCAGCCGCGTGACGCGGCGCGGCATTTCCTCGCGCAGCGCGCGTCGGGCGGCGCGCAGCACCAGCCGCCGCTCGTCGCCCGCGGTCAGCGGGTCGGGGGCGAAGCCGAAGCCTTCGATCTGGCCGACCGGGTGGCCCTCCACCACGACCTCGCCGCGACGGGTGACGGCGGAGAGCAGGTCGTCGCGCTCGCTGCCTTCCAGGCGGCGCAGCAGATGCGCGGCGCGGCGATCGACGAAGCGGGCGGTCAGCCGCTCGTGCAGCGCGTCCGAAAGCTGGTCCTCGACCTCGCGGGCGCGCGCCTGCCAATGGGCGGCATCCGCCACCCAGTCGCTGCGCGCGGCGATATAGGTCCAGACGCGCACGCCGGCGAGGCGCTGCATCAGCGTGTCGATGTCGCCGTCGGTGCGCGCGAGTGCCGCGATCTGGCTGTCCAGCCAGTCGGCGGGCAGTGCGCCGTCGCGCACCACATGCCCGAACACGCGGGCGCACAGGCGCAGATGGGTGTCGTCGGCCAGCTTGCGGAAATCGGGGATCTGGCAGGCGTCCCACAGCAGCCGCACGTGCCGCCGCCCGCGCGCGAGGTCGCGGATTTCCGCCTCGCGCGCCAGCGCCGCCAGCGTCTCCAGGTCGGTCGCCTCGTTGCCGCGCACCAGGCCGGGGCCGGGGGGCGGGGCGAGCAGCGCCTCCAGCAGGCCGTCAAGGCTGGAGAAATCCAGATCGCTGTTGCGCCAGCACAACTGGGCCAGCGGCTCGAAGGAATGCGCCTCCACCGCCTCCACCACATCGGGGTCGAGCGGCTTGCAGTCGGTGGTGGTGCCGAAGGTGCCGTTGCGCATGCCCCGCCCGGCACGGCCGGCGATCTGCGCCACCTCCGCCGCGGACAGGCGACGCGGCCGGTGGCCGTCGAACTTGGCGAGGCCGGCGAAGGCGACATGGTCCACGTCCATGTTCAGCCCCATGCCGATCGCATCCGTCGCCACCAGGAAATCCACTTCCTTGTCCTGGTAGAGCGCCACCTGCGCATTGCGCGTGCGCGGCGACAGCCGGCCCATCACCACGGCGCAGCCGCCACGCCGGCGGCGGATCAGTTCGGCGATGGCATAGACCTCGGCCGCGCTGAACGCGACGACGGCGCTGCGCGGCGGCAGCCGGGTCAGCTTGGCATGGCCGCCATGCACCAGTTCCGACAGGCGCGGGCGCGTCTCGATCTCGGCCTGCGGCACGAGGCGCTGCAGCAGCGGACGGATCGTCTCCGCCCCCAGGAACATCGTCTCGACCAGTCCGCGCGCATGCAGCAGCCGGTCGGTGAAGACATGGCCGCGGTCGGGATCGGCGCAGAGCTGGATTTCGTCCACCGCCACGAATTCCGCGGCCCGGTCCAGCGGCATCGCCTCCACCGTGCAGGAGAACCAGCGCGCGTCGGGCGGGATGATCTTCTCCTCGCCGGTGATCAGCGCCACCTGCTTCGGCCCCTTCCGCGCCACCATGCGGTCGTAGTTCTCGCGGGCCAGCAGGCGCAGGGGGAAGCCGATGATGCCGGATGCGTGCGCCAGCAGGCGCTCG
>JAJZVE010000773.1 GCA_021845835.1 Pseudomonadota bacterium
GACTCCCCGATCACCGGGAAGGCCGAGAACAGGTTGGTAATGACGGTCGCGCCCCAGAACGACATCTGGCCCCAGGGCAGCACGTAGCCCATGAACGCCGTCATCATCATCAGCAGGACGATGACGACGCCAAGCATCCACAGCAACTCGCGCGGCGACTTGTAGGACCCGTAGTAGAGGCCACGGAAGATGTGGATATAAACGACGAGGAAGAACATCGACGCGCCGTTGGCGTGCGCGTAGCGCAGCAGCCAGCCGTAGTTCACGTCGCGCATGATGCGCTCGACCGAGTCGAACGCCATCGACGCATCCGGCGTGTAGCTCATGGCGAGGAAGATGCCGGTCGCGATCATCATGACCAGCGCCACCGACGCCAGCGCGCCGAAGTTCCAGAGGTAGTTAAAGTTCCGCGGCGTCGGGAACGCGGCATATTCCTTGTTCATCAGCGTGAACAGCGGAAGCCGCGAGTCGATCCAGTTCACCAGCGGATTCTTGAATTCACTCTTGTACAGGCCAGCCATGTCTTCGGTACTCCGGGCGGCGGGATCAGCCGATCTTGATTTTGCTATCGGATTCGAAGGTGTAGGGTGGCAGGTCGAGATTGAGCGGCGCCGGCCCGTGCCGCACCCGCCCCGACGTGTCGTACATGCTGCCATGGCAGGGGCAGAACCAGCCGCCGTAGTCGCCGCGCGGATCGGTCGGCTTGTTGCCGAGCGGGATGCATCCCAGATGCGTGCAGATGCCGATCACCACGATCCATTGCGTGTGGCCAGGCCGGACGCGCGCCGAGTCGGGCTGCGGCTCGATCAGCTCGGAGAGCTTCACGTCCTCGGCTTCCTTGATCTCCTTGTCGGTGCGGTGGCGCACGAAGACCGGCTTGCCGCGCCAGGCGACGGTGATGCCCTGGCCGGCCGGAATCGGCGTGATGTCCACCTCGACCGAGGACAGCGCCAGCACGTCGGCCGAGGGGTTCATGCTGTCGAGCAACGGCCAGGCAATGGCGCCGACGCCGATGACGGCGGCGGCCCCCGTTACCAGCGTCAGGAAATCGCGCTTGCCCTGGTCCACCCCGTTGGGGTGGCCCGGGCCGTGGCCGGCTGGGGCAGTCGCGGACATCGTTTCGAATACCTCTCTTCCGTTCCGCCAAGCGCGCGGCGCGGCACCCTGCCGTGCCCGGCCACACATGGCAACGCTCCCAAATGCAGCAGCGGCATATTAGGAGCCGGTTTTCGGCACTGCAACATGAGGCGTTGGCGCGCTAATGTGCAAACATGCCCGCTTTTTCTTTTCTCGCCCTGCAGGCCACCGCTCGTGCCTGGTTCGAGGCGTTGCGCGATTCGCTGTGTGCCGAGTTCGAGGCGATCGAGGCGGCGCAGGACGGCCCCCTCGCCGAGCGACCGCCCGGCCGCTTCGCGGCCACCCACTGGCGCCGCCCGACCGAGGACGGATCGGACGGCGGCGGCGGCGAGATGCGGGTGCTGCGCGGGCGGGTGTTCGAGAAGCTCGGCGTCAACGTCTCCACCGTGCAGGGCACGTTCAGTCCCGAGTTCCGCGCCCAGATCCCCGGCGCCGCCGAGGACCCGCGATTCTGGGCGTCCGGCATCAGCCTGGTCGCGCATCCGCAAAGCCCGCGCGTGCCGGCGGCGCATTTCAACACGCGCATGCTGGTGACGACGCAGGGCTGGTTCGGCGGCGGCGGCGACCTGACGCCGATGCGACTCGACACCGCGGAGGCGGAAGCCGACGCGGCCGAGTTCCACGCCGCCTTCCGCGCCGCCTGCGATCGCCACGACGCCGCCTACTACCCGCGCTTCAGGGCGTGGTGCGACCGCTATTTCTACCTGCCGCATCGCGAGGAGCCGCGCGGCGCCGGCGGCATCTTCTACGATCATCATTTCTCCGGCGACGCGGCGGCGGACTTCGCCTTCACGCAGGACGTCGGCCGCGCCTTCCTGGACGTGTATCCGCGCCTGGTGCGCCGGCGCATGCCGGAGAGCTGGACCGAGGCGGAGCGCGCGCACCAACTGGTGCGCCGCGGACGCTACGTGGAGTTCAACCTGCTCCACGACCGCGGCACGCTGTTCGGCCTCAGGACCGGCGGCAATGTCGAGGCGATCCTGATGAGCCTGCCGCCGGCGGTGGCGTGGCCGTGACGGCGGCTCAATGTCCCGCGCCCGGCCGCATCGAGGCCTTCGCGCCGGTGAACAGGAACGCGAACGGCGCCGCGGCGAAGGCGAGCAGCGCCGACAGCTGGAACACGTCGGCATAGGCCAGCACCGACGCCTGAATGCGCAGGTTGCGATAGATCAGCGCCATCGCCGTGCCGGTCGCGCTCTGCGCCGAGTGGCCCATGGCAATGAGCGTCTGCACGTGGTTATGCAGCATCTGCACATAGGCGGGATCGAGCGGCGTCAGGTGCGCCGCAAGATGCGCCATGCGCACCTGCGTCCCCGACGTGACCAGAGCGGTTGACAGGGCGATGCCGATGGAGCCGGCGATGTTGCGGAACATCACATTCAGCGCCACCCCGTCGGCACGCTGCGCGGCGGGCAGCGTGGTGTAGGAGATCGTGCTGATCGGCACGAACAGGAACGCAAGCCCGACGGTCTGCGCGATGCGCATCGTCATCAGGTTGTCGAAGCTGATGTCCGGCGTCAGCCGCTGCGAATACAGCAGCCCCGCCCCGAGCAGCACGAACCCGGCGAACACCAGCACCCGGGTCTGCACCAGCGTCATCAGCCTGGCGGCCACCGGGATCAGCAGCAGCAGCGCCACCGCGCCCGGCGACAGCAGATAGCCGGCCAGCGTCGATGTGTAGCCGAGCACCGACTGCGCCAGCAGCGGCAGGATCACCGCCGACGAATACAGCACCGCCATCGTGGCCGAAATCATCAGGCAGCCGACCGCGAAGTTGCGGTCCCTGAGCACCCGCACGTTGACCACCGGATGACGCGCCCACACCAGCCACGCCGTCGCGCCGATCAGTCCCAGCGCCGACAGCACCGCGAACAGGCGAACGAAATTCGAGGCGAACCAGTCGGCATCCTCGCCGCGGTCCAGCGTCACCTGCAGGCAGCCGATGCCGAGCGCGATCAGCCCCAGCCCGATGGTATCGATCCGCCGCGTCGCGCGCATCGCCCAGGGCGGATCTTCCACCAGCGCCGCGACGCCGACGAAGCACAGCGCCCCGACCGGCACGTTGAGCAGGAACAGCCAGCGCCAGGAGGCGCTGTCGGTAATCACACCGCCCAGCGT
>JAJZVE010000774.1 GCA_021845835.1 Pseudomonadota bacterium
GCCGTGCCAGTAGAGCCGCGTGCCCTCGCGCCAGAACAGGGTGGGCGTGCAATAGGGCAACCCGTCCACGACATAGGCAACGTGGCACAGCGCGGCGGCATCCAGCAGGCGATGCACGGTGTCGTGGTCGTAGTGGCCGCGATCGGGGCGGCGCTTGACGCGGTTGCGCGCATCGACCGGATAGGCGGGCATGGCGTCGTCGCTCATGGCGTCCCCTGCTGCACCTGCTTGTAAAAGAACCGGGCCGCGCAGGGGCGGCCATCCGGCCACAGAGCGTAGCCGGGAATCATCCCGGCCTCCTGCCAGCCGCCTGCGCGAAACAGCGCCTCCGCCGCGCCGCCCACGGCGGTGTCGAGCGTCAGCAGCGTGCGCCCGGCAGCGGCGGCGGCGCGCTCGGCGGCATCCAGCAACATGCCGCCGAGGCCGAGGCGGCGCGCATCGGGATGCACCAGCAATTTCTGCAGTTCGGCGCGATGCGGCTGGTTCTCCTGTCGCGCAAACGCCACCTGCACGCTGCCGACAATGCACCCGTCGCGCCACGCGGCGAACAGCAGACGCTCGCCGCGCGCGACGCCGCGTGCCACGTCGCGGAAATACCCCCGCGCCGTCTCCGGCGACAGCGGCCACAGGAAGGACACCGACGCGCCCGCCGCGACGCAGGTCGCCAGCACCGACGCCAGCGGCGCCTCGGCCGAGGCCGCGGCGGCGGCATCCAGTTGCCGCACGGCGGGTCCAGCGAGCGGCTTGGCATAGGGAAACTCGATCGAGTTCGACTTGTCGCCAAGTGCGCGCAGCGCGCCGTCGCGCACGAAATGCCGCTTCTCGTAGAAGCGATGCGCGCGGTCGAAGCGCGTGTCGCTCCACAGCACCATGCGCCGCGCGCCGCGCGACCGCGCCAACCCCTCCGCCGCATCCGACAGTTGCGCGGCGACGCCGGTGCCGCGATGCGGGCGCGCGACATACATCTTCGCCAGTTCCCAGGCGTCGCCGTCATGCGGCCAGGCGCAGACCAGGCCGACCGGCGTGCCCGCGTCCTCGGCGAGGAACAGCGCCCCGCCGCGCTTCTCCGCGTAGCTGGCGAGCGCCCGCAACTCCGGCACCTCGCCGTCCAGATCCATCACGCAGCCGGGATATTCCGCCCAGCAATCGCCGATGATGCGGATGATGTCCGCCGCATCCCCGTCGCGCCCGGCGCGCAGGGAAACCGCCGTCAGCGCAGCCCCGCGACGAAATCGGCGATGCGGCGGCAGCCCTTCTCCAGCGACGCCTCGTCGGTGGCGTAGGAGATGCGCAGATAGGGACTCATGCCGAAGGCGGCGCCATGAACGGTCGCGACATGCTGTTCCTCCAGCAGCGCCTTGGCGAAATCCTCGTCGCTCTCCAGCCGCCGCCCGCCGGCGCTGACGCGGCCGAGGCAGCCGGCGATGTTGGGAAACACGTAGAACGTGCCTTCTGGCCTGTGGCAGGCGATGCCGGGCACGTCGTTCAGCATGTCCACCACCATGTCGCGGCGGCGGCGATAGATGGCGGCGCGCTCGGCCACCAGGTCCTGCGGCCCGTCGAGCACCGCCGCGGCGGCGGCCTGCCCGACGGTGGAGACGCCGGCGGTCGCCTGGCCCTGCATGTTCACCATCGCGCGGATCAGGTCGCGCGGCCCGGCGGCGAAGCCGATGCGCCAGCCGGTCATGGCGTAGGTTTTCGACACGCCGGAGATGGTCAGCACCCGGTCGCGCAGGTCGGGCGCGACGGCGGCGAGCGTCGCGTAGTCGAACCCGTCATAGACCAGATGCTCGTACATGTCGTCGGACATGATCCAGACATGCGGATGCTTGCGCATCACCGCCGCAATGGCGGCAAGGTCGTCGCGCGAGCAGGCGGCGCCCGAGGGATTGTTCGGGAAGTTCAGCACGAGCCAGCGCGTGCGCGGCGTGATGGCGGCGTCCAGGTCTTCCGGCCGCAGGCGAAAGCCGTTGTTCTGCGGGCAGGCGACGAAGACCGGCGTGCCGCCGACGACATGCGTCATCAGCTCATAGGACGACCAGCTCGGCGTCGGGATCAGCACCTCGTCGCCCTGCTCCACCGTCGCCAGCAGCGCATCGAAGATCACCTGCTTGCCGCCGTTGCCGACGATGATCTGGCTCAGGTCGTAGTCGAGGCCGTGCTCGCGCCGGAACTTGCGCTGCACCGCCGCCTTCAGCGCCGGCGTGCCGTCCTGCGGCGGATATTTCGTCTCGCCGCGCAACGCCGCCTGATGCGCCGCCTCGATCGCGTGCGGCGGCGTGGGGAAATCCGGCTCGCCGATGGTCAGCTGCACCACATCGGCACCGGCGGCGCGCAGCTCCCGCGCGCGCACCGTCATCGCGACGGCGGCGGCGGTACGGGCCTTTTCGAGGCGGCTGGCGAAACCGGGCATGGCGCTCAGCGCAGCCCTTCGCAGAATTTCTGAATCCGCGCGCAGGCCTCGCGCAGGCTGGCGGTATCCGTCGCGTAGCTGATGCGGAAATGGCCGGGATACATGAAGGCCGCGCCATGCACCGCCGCCACCCCCTGTTCCTCCAGCAGCGCGATCACGAAGCTCTCGTCGTCCGTGATCCGCGCGCCGCCGGCCGAGGTCTTGCCGATGCAGCCATGGATCGACGGGAACACGTAGAACGCGCCTTCCGGCTTGTGGCAGGCAATGCCGGGCGCCTTGTTCAGCGCTTCGACGACGAGATCGCGCCGCTCGCGATACACCGCCACCATCTCGCCGATGAAGTCCTGCGGCCCGGTCAGCGCCGCCAGCGCCGCCGCCTGACTGATGCTGCTGGTGTTGCTGGTGGACTGGCTCTGCAGCTTGTCCATCGCCTTGGTCATGGCCACCGGCGCGCCGGCGAAGCCGATGCGCCAGCCGGTCATCGCGTACGCCTTGCTGCAGCCGTTCATGGTAATGGTGCGGTCGCGCAGGCGCGGTTCCACCTGCACGATGGTCGCCGGCTTGAAGCCGTCGTAGACCAGCTTGTCGTAGATGTCGTCGGTGAACACCCACACGTCCGGGTGGCGCAGCAGCACGTCGCAGATCGGCCGCAACTCCTCGGCGGAATAGGCCGCGCCGGTCGGGTTGCAGGGCGAGTTCAGCATGAACCACCGCGTGCGCGGCGTGATCGCCGCCTCCAGGTCCTCGGCGCGCAGCTTGAAGCCGTTGTTCTGGCCGCAGGGGACCAGCACCGGCTTGGCTTCCGCCAGCGAGACGATGTCGGGATAGGTGACCCAGCA
>JAJZVE010000775.1 GCA_021845835.1 Pseudomonadota bacterium
ACACGTTGGGCCGGTCGGGGTTGGAGAGGAAGCGCCTGCGGAACGCATCGTCGATCACGCTCATCTTGATGACGGCGCTGTCGAACAGGTTGCCGCTGAGCACGACATAGCCGGCGCGCTCCTTCATCGGCTTGGCAAAGGAACGGATCACCTCGCGATCCGGCTCCGGCACGTCGGCGATGTTCTCGGCCAGCGTCTTGCCGGTGACGGTCATCACGTCGCCGTGCAGCTTGCCGGCGTCCAGCAGTTCCTTCATCACCGCCGGCACGCCGCCGCCGCGATGGAACCGCTCGCCGAGGAAGCGCCCGGCCGGCTGCATATCGACCAGCAGCGGGATTTCCGGCCCCAGGCGCTGCCAGTCCTCCAGCGTGTGCTCCACGCCCATGTGGCGGGCGATGGCGACCATGTGGATCGGGCAGTTGGAAGAGGCGCCGAGCGCCGCCGCGGCGACCACGGCATTCTCGAACGCCTTCCTGGTCATCACGTCGGACGGGCGCAGGTTCTCGTGCACCATGCCGACGATGCGCCGCCCGGTCTCATAGGCCATCTGGCCGCGTTCGCGATACGGGCCGGGGATCATGGCGCAGCCCGGCAGCGACATGCCCAGCGCCTCGGCCAGCGAGTTCATCGAACTCGCGGTGCCCATGGTGTTGCAGTGCCCGACCGAGGGGGCCGAGGAACACACCATGTCCATGAACTGGTTGTAGTCGATCTGGCCCTCGGCATAGAGCTTGCGGCCTTCCCAGACGATGGTGCCGGAGCCGGAGAGCCGCCCCTTCCACCAGCCGTCCAGCATCGGCCCGCCCGACAGCACGATGGCGGGGATGTTCACCGTGGCCGCGCCCATCAGGCAGGCCGGCGTCGTCTTGTCGCAGCCGGTGGTCAGCACCACGCCGTCGATCGGGTAGCCGTGCAGCACCTCGACCAGGCTGAGATAGGCCAGGTTGCGGTCCAGCGCCGCGGTCGGGCGCTTGCCGGTTTCCTGGATCGGATGGATCGGGAACTCCAGCGGGATGCCGCCGGCGTCCCGGATGCCGTCGCGCACGCGGTGCGCGAGGTCCAGATGATGCCGGTTGCAGGGCGAGATGTCCGAGCCGGTCTGGGCGATGCCGATGATCGGCTTGCCGCCCTGCAGCTCCTCCCGCGTCAGGCCGAAATTCAGGTAGCGCTCGATATAGAGCGCCGTCAGGGCGGGATCGAGCGGATTGTCGAACCAGCGGCGGCTGCGCAGGCGGTTGCGCCCGTGATCAGAACTGTGATCTGCCATGAACGATTTCCCTTCCTCCCGACCGGCGACCCGATCGCACCGCAGCGTGGTCGGACCGCAGGCGGGTGTCAACCGGGTGGCGGCAAAAGTCTGACATGACCGCGCCGCCAGCGCGTCAGGCCAGCATCTCCGGCAGGGTCACCAGCCGCACCCCGGCCGCCGCCAGCGCCGCGCGCGCGGCACGCGCCACGGCGACCCCGGTCGCCTCGTCGCCATGCACGCAGAGCGTGTCGATGCGCCGGGGCAGCACGGCGCCGCCGCGGGCGATCACCACCTGCTCGCGCACCATCCGCACCGCCCGCTCGGCGGCGACCGCCGGGTCGGTGATGACCGCGCCCGCGACGCGCCGCGGCGTCAGGTTGCCGTCGTCCTCGTACAGCCGATCCACGAACGCTTCCCGCGCGACACGCAGGCCGAGGCTCTCCCCGGCCCGCTCCAGTTCCGTGCCGCCGATCGCGACGTAGATCAGCGACGCATCGACCGCGCGGATGGCGCGGCCGATGGCGAGCGCATAGTCCGCCCGCACGCAGGCCATGTTGCTCAGCGCGCCATGCGCCTTCACATGCGTGACCTTCATGCCGGCATAGGCGGCGATCGCCTGCAGCGCGCCAATCTGGTAGGCGACCATGTATTCCAGCTCGTCGGCCCGCATCTCGATCGGCCGGCGGCCGAAGCCCCAGAGATCGTTGAAGCCGGGATGCGCGCCGATGCTGACGCCCCGCTGCTGCGCCTGCTGCACGACGCGGTGCATCACGCCCGCGTCGCCGGCATGGAAGCCGCAGGCGATGCTGGCCGATCCCACGATCTCCAGCATCGCCGCATCGTTGCCGATGTCGTAGGCGCCGTACCCCTCGCCCAGATCGGCGTTCAGATTGACCTGCATCGGCACCGCTCCCCTTCCCTCAGTCGTAGCGCACGGCAACCGCGCGGCCGCTGCGCAGCGATTCCCACGCGGCATCGGCCAGGATCAGCGCCTTGCGCCCGTCCTCGAAGCCGACACCGGGTTCGGTCTTGTTGGCGACCGCGTCGATGAACTCGTTGAGTTCGTCGAGATAGGCCTGCGCGTAGCGCTGGATGAAGAAATGCAGCAGCGGCTCCTGCGCGTCGGTCGCCTGCGCGGTCCAGCGGCGCAGGCTGGAGCCGCGCCAGTTCTCCGACTGCACCATGCCCTTCGACCCGAACGCCTCGACGCGCTGGTCATAGCCATAGACGGCAAGGCGGGAGTTGTTGATGTGCACCAGCGCGCCGGACGGCGCCTTCATCACCACCATCGCCGTGTCCACGTCGCCGATGCCGGCCAGCGCCGGCTCGATCATCACGCTGCCGGTCGCGAACACCTCCACCGGGTCCTCGCCCAGGATGAAGCGGGCGAGGTCGAAGTCGTGGATCATCATGTCGCGGAAGATGCCGCCCGACACCTTCATGTATTCCATCGGCGCGATGCCGGGGTCGCGGCTGGTGATGATCAGCTGTTGCAGCGTGCCGATCTCGCCCCTGGCCACCGCCTCGCGCACCGCGCGGTGGCTCGCGTCGTAGCGGCGGTTGAAGCCGAGCTGCACGGGAACGCCGGTGCCGGCGATGTCGCGGCGGCACTGCTCGACGCGCCTGATGTCGAGATCGATCGGCTTCTCGCACAGGATCGCCTTGCCGGCCTTCGCCGCCGCGGTGATCAGGTCCACATGCGTGTCGGTGGAGGAGGCGATCAGCACCGCGTCCACCTCCTTGTCGGCCAGCGCCGCGGCGACGCTCGGGGCGACCTTGGCGCCATGCTGGGCCGCGACCTTCTGCGCCGCCGGCGCGTGCACGTCATAGACGCAGTGCAGGGCCGCCCGGCCGTTGGCCGCGACATTCGCGGCATGCATGGCGCCGATGCGCCCGGCGCCGAACAGTGCAAAGCGAACCATCGGTCTCCTCCGATAAAACGTTGCAGCCATTCTGCCGCCCATTAGACTGCGCGCCAAGAGCGGGAGGAGACCGATCATG
>JAJZVE010000776.1 GCA_021845835.1 Pseudomonadota bacterium
GCGGCGGCAGCGCGGGCGCGAAGCCGAGCCCGGCGGCGAGGCGCGGCGGCAGCGCCAGCACCGCGCGCCCGGCCTCGAAAGTCGTTTCGCTCCCGGCTTTCTGCGTGGTGACGGCGACGCCCGCGTCCGTCAGCGCGATGCGCGTGGCGGCATGGCCCGTCAGCACCGTGCCTTCCGGCACGGCGGCGGCCGCCGCCTCGACCATCGCCGCGATGCCGCCCACCACGCGCATCGACGGCGGCTCCTGCGGGAAGCCGTGGGCCAGGCGCCGCGTGCGCCCCGCCGCGTCCTGGAACAGGAAGCCGCCCTGCTCCGCCTGCTCGCGCAGCGCCAGCCCCGCGGACCACGCAAGCGCCGCCACGCGCGGCTGCATCGTGGGCCAGATCCAGGCCGGGCCGAGGTCGTAGGCGCCCGCCGGCGTGCGGTGGCTCAGCACCCGCCCGCCGATGCGCCCGCGCGCCTCCAGCACGCGCACCGAAAACCCGCCGGCCGCCGCGCCGCGCGCGACCGCGAGCCCGGAAAGTCCGGCGCCGATGACGATGAGGTCGTCCATGCGCCCGGGTGATGCGCGAGACCGCGCGGATGGGCAAGGGGCGGGGCGGTAAGGGCCGGGGGTTCAGTGCCGATGCGGCACGTGGCCCGCGAGCCAGGATTCGACGCGCGAGAGATGCGCCGCCTGGCCCGGGCCGCGATGGCCGAGCAGCGCATAGGCCATGATCTTGAAGCCGCTGTTGATCAGGAACCACGCCAGCGAATAGCCCCAGACCAACAGCGCATAACGCCAGCCGATGGGCGCGATAAACCAGCCGTAGACGGTGGCCAGCGTGCCGACGAGCTGCGTCGTCTCGGTCGCGGCGATGAGCTTCCAGCTCGGCCACGGGCGCTGCCAGATCGCACCCCTGTTGCGCGTGAGGTAGATGGTGAGGTGGCCGGCGACCAGCAGCTTGAGGAAGATCATCGACTGCACCTCGGCGCGGCCGAGCCGCAGCCAGTCCTGCACGATCCACAACAGCAGGAAGGAGGCAATCACGCCCAGAACGCCGAGCAGCGTGGAGATGGCGAGCGTCTGCGTCATGTCCCAGCGCACGGGGCGGGCGGCCACCGGCGCGTTGTCGTAGGCGATCATCATGATCGGGAAGTCGTTCAACAGCGCCAGCAGTACGATCATCACCGCCGTCACCGGGTAGAAATTGAACACGACGATGGAGAGCGTCATGAACAGCAGCACGCGCACCGTTTCGCTGATGCGATAGATCGCGTAGCCGGTCATGCGCTCGAAGATGCGCCGCGCCTCCTCGATGCCGGTGGTGATGACGGAAAGCCCGGGTGCGGTCAGTACCAGGTCCGCCGCCGCCCGCGCCGCGTCCGTCGCCCCGCTCACCGCGATGCCGACATCCGCCTGCTTCAGCGCCGGCGCGTCGTTCACCCCGTCGCCGGTCATGCCGACGATATGGTTACGGTCCTGCAACGCCTTCACGATGGCGTATTTGTGCTCGGGGAACACCTGCGCGAACCCGTCCGCCGCCTCCACTGCCTCGGGGTGCAGCGGCTCGCCGGATTTGGCGAACGCCTGGTCCGCCGGCAGGATGTTCTTGCCGAGCGCCAGCGTGCCCGCGATCTCGCGCGCGATGGCGGCATGGTCGCCGGTCACCATCTTGATCGAGACGCCCATGGTGCGGGCGCGGGCGATGGTGGCGGCGGCGTCCTCGCGCGGGGGGTCGAACAGCGGCAGCAGGCCGAGGAAGCGCCAGCCGGCGCCGTCCTTCCGCGCCACGCCCAGCGTGCGGTAGCCCTTGGCCGCCAGGGCGTCGATGGCCGCCTGTGCCTTCGCCGCCAGCGCCGCGTCCGGCGCGGCCAGCGCCAGGATCACCTGCGGCGCGCCCTTCGTAACCTGGAATGTTGTGCTTTCGTGACGAACTGAGGCCTCGGCGCGCTTCGAGACCGGATCGAAGGGCGTGAAGCCGGCCACGGCATAGGCGGCGAGCCCGCCCGCGGCTCCCTGGTCCGTCTTGTCGATCCCATCGAGGATCGCCTGGTCGATCGCGTCCGCACCCTCGCGCCGCGAGGCGAGGGCGGCGGCCAGCAGCAGCTCGCGCGCATCCGTCGCCGCGAACCGCACCGGCTCGCCCAGGGTGAGCTTGTTCTGCGTCAGCGTGCCGGTCTTGTCCGCGCACAGCACGTCCAGCCCCGCCAGTTCCTCGATCGCCACCAGCCGCGAGACGATGGCCTTGAGCCGCGCCAGCCGCTCCGCGCCCACCGCCATGGTGACGGAAAGCACCGCGGGCAGCGCCACCGGGATCGCGGCCACGGTGAGGATCAAGGCGAACAGCAGCGTCTCGACCAGCCTGTCGCCGCGCCACAGCGCCACCAGCAGGATGAGCGCCACCAGCCCCAGCGTGCAGAGGATGAGGAAGTTGCCGATGCGCAGCACCGCGCGCTGGAAATGCGAGACGGCACCGGCGCTTTCCACCAGCCGCGCGGTCTTGCCGAAATACGTGTTCATGCCCGTCGCGGTCACCACGGCCCGCATCTCGCCCAGCTTTGCGACGGAGCCGGAATAGGCGGTCTCGCCCGGCTTCTTGTCCACCGGCAGGGACTCGCCTGTCAGCGCCGACTGGTCGACGCTGAGATAGCCCTTGCCCACCAGCCGCACATCCGCCGGCACGATGTTGCCGAGGCGTATCAACACCACGTCGCCCGGCACCAGTTCCGCCGCCGGGACGTCGCGCCAGCGCCCCTCGCGCAGCACCCGCGCCCGCAGCGCCAGCCGCTGCCTGAGTGCCGCGATGGCGCTGTCCGCCTTGTGCTCCTGCCAGAACCCGACACCGGCGTTGAGCACCAGCATCGTGAAGATGATGCCGAAGTCCGCCCAGTGCCGGACAGAGGCGGAGAGGATGGCCGCGGCCTCGATCATCCAGGGGATCGGCCCCCAGAAATAGGAAAGCAGCCTGGCCAGCACGCCGACATGCTTCTCTGCGAGCGCGTTGGGCCCAGCCTCTGCGAGCAGCCGCGCCGCCTCCGCCTCGGTCAGCCCGGCCGGCTCCGCGTCCGCGGGGCCGGTAGCGGCGCCTTGGTTCGCGGCAGCTTGGGTGGAGTGGAGATCCGCGTTGTCCGCTGTCATCGCCTGGCCTCGACCGCCGTTCCGGCGCCGCCAGCGCGCCGTAAGCCCGATGTGGTCCCATCGCCGCCCGGGCGCAACCGCCAGCCGTGCCCGCGTGCTGCAATGCGGCGAAAACATGACCAAAAGTTT